>JALYUS010000266.1 GCA_030853625.1 Chloroflexota bacterium | reverse complement strand
GGTCGCTCGCCGCGCATGGCACGCGCTATGAAGCGACGCGGGTGCATCGCCAACCAGGGAGTAAACCGCCCCGTCGAATGATCGAAGAATCGAAAATCCCTTGACATCATCCATAGAATCTTCCCTCCGAGGGAAGGGGAGCGAGCCGCCTAGAGATCGGGGCGTTCGGGGTCCACCACGGCACTGCGATTGAATCACCCCTTCCCTCGCAGGGAAGGGGACGGCGGTTAGGATTCCCCGAAGCCGATACTGGATGAAGGGTGGCACGGTGGTGAGGGCGACGGAGTACGCGGAAGCGCGGCTGCACGCGACGTTTCGCGTCGGTGTGACCGGGCATCGGTATGTGGCGAGCGCGGGCGCGGCGGCGGGTCTCTTGCGCGATCAGACGCGCGCCGTCTTCGCCTATCTGTGGCAAACGGTTGTGGACAGCGCGCCGACCGGGAGCCAGCCGGCGCTCGTCGTCGTCTCGCCGCTCGCCGAGGGGGCGGACCGGCTGATCGCGCACGAGGCGGTCGCGAATGGCTTCCCGCTCTACTGCCCGCTCCCCTTCGACCGTGATGCATACGAACAAGATTTCACCGATCCCGCCTCGCGCGAGGAATACCGCCATCTGCTGGCGCGGGCGGTCATGGTCGAGGAATTGCCGGGTTCGCACGCCACGCACGCCACGACCGAGGCGGCATATGCGGCGGTCGGTCGGATTGTCGTCGAGCAGTCGGATCTGCTGATCGCCATCTGGGATGGCGAAGCGGAGCGCGGGCGGGGCGGCACAGCGTCCGTCGTGCAGGAGGCGCGCGCGTGTCAGTTGCCCGTTGTCTGGATCGCCGCCCAGCCCCCCCACGCGATCCGCGTCCTGACGAACGGTGTGGATGCCGCCTGGAGCGACCACGGGCGTGATGCCCTCGCCGCGCGCATCCACGAACGCGTTCGGCGCTCATCGCGCGACGGATAATCGGACCGATTTATAGTGCGGGCGTCGCCGATGGAGCGAGTAGCGGCTCTCCCCGCGCGTTGACCATCGCCGGGTTCCAGCCCGCCGCGCGTTCGGCAACGAGGGCGGAGCGACGAATCTTGCCTGCCTCGTTGCGCGGCAATTCGTCCACGATCTCGTAGGTCTTCGGCGCTTTGTACGACGTGATCCGCGCGCGCGCCCAGGCATCCAGATCGGCGGCGGTGGGTGGATTGGCCGGGTCGGTCGGCTGGATGATCGCATGAACGCGCCGCCCCCACTCCTCATCCGGCACACCGATCACGGCCAGATCGGCGAGCGCCGGATGGTCGTGCAGCGCTGCCTCGACCTCGGCGGGATAGATATTTGCCCCGCCACTGATAATGAGGTCCACGCGCCGGTCGGCGATGAAGAGATAGCCCGCGTCGTCCACCCAGCCAAGATCGCCGACGCTGTAGAAACCGTCCGGCGTCGCATTGATGTGCGCGCTGCCGACGTAGGTAAAGGTCGGCCCATCGGTCATCGTTGGCCGCGTGTAGATTTCGCCCACCGTGCCGGGCGGTAATTCTACGCCGTCCACATCGAGAATGCGCAGTTCGCAGGCGACAGGCCGACCAACGCTGCCGGGATGTCGGAGCCATTCATCGCCTCGGATGATTGCCGCGCCGATCCCCTCGCTCGATCCGTAAACCTCGTAGACCTTTTCCGCGCCGACCAGTGCGATCCACGCCCGCTTCAGCCACGGTGGGCAGGGTGCGGCGGACGAGTGAACCGCTTCGATGCTCGAAAAATCGCGCTCACGCAGCAGTTCGCCGGGCAGCATGATAATCCGGCGCATGATGATCGGTGGCATGTAGGCGTAGTTGACGCGATGCCGCTCGATGGCCTCCACCGCCCGCGCCGCGTCGAAGCGCTCCATCAGCACGATCGTGTTATCGTCCGCCAGGCCGCGATAGGTGTTGAGGAAGGGCGAGTTGTGGTAGAGCGGCGCGCACATCAGTTGCACCTGCCCGTATGCCTCGCCGAGCCGTGGCCCCCGCGCGGTGGGCCGGACAGGATGGGAGGTGCGATCCACGACGATCTTGGAGCGCCCGGTCGAGCCACCAGAAGCGATTGCCTTACCGGGATGAGGCGGATCGGTAGGCAGTGGCGCGTCGTCGTATGCATCGGCCAGCAACAATTCCGCCGGGCGCAGGACGGGGTACGGCACGTCCTCCCAATCGGCGAAGACGAGTGCCGGGTGGGCAAGTTCCAGGATACCGTCGCGCTCCGGGGCGGGCAGAATCGCCCGCAGCGGCAGCATCAACGCGCCCCGTTTCCACGCCGCCGCCGTGACCATCAGATGCTCCGGCGAGTTCCAGACACCGACAACGACCGTCGAACCTTCGCCGACACCCCGTTCCGCTAGCAGCCGCGCGATCCGGTTCGTTGCCCGGTCGAATTCCCGCCAGGTGATCGTCCGCTCCGCGCCCTCTTGCGGGAGAAAGATGATCGCCGGTTTCTCCGGGTGCTCCGCCGCCAGCGCCGCCACCCGCCGCCCGAAGGTGATTTCTCGCTGTTCGCCCTCCACGCATTCCCCCCCTTGTTTCCCGCACAGCACCGAATCGGCCTATTCTACAACGGCCTGCGGCGTCGCGCCTTCGCGGTTCAGAATTATTGCGAGAGTGCGGCGAGTGCGCGGCGCACGAGGGTTCGGGCCAATGGGACTTTATAGGCGTTGTGCTGTAAGGGTGTGGCATCGTCGAGCGCCACGTCGGCGGCACGGTCGAATAGTTCAGCGCCCGGCTCCGCGCCGATCAGTGTACGCTCCGCGTTCCGGCATCGCCACGGGATCGGCGCGACGCCGCCGAGGACGATTCGTGCGTCCGCAATCCGCCCGTTTTCCACACGGATTGCCGCCGCAACGCTGACGAGCGCGAACGCCCAGACCTTGCGATCCATCGCCTTCAGATAGGTGCTGCGCATCCCGGCCACCGGCGCGGGGATGCGGACATCGAGCAGCACCTCGTCCGGGTGGATGGTCGTCTCGACCCGGTGGCCATCGGTCGGAAGGGCGAAGAAGTCCGCGAGCGGGACGGCTCGCTCGCCCGCCACCCCGCGCAGGCGCACGGACGCATCGAGCGCCAGGAGCGCGGCGGCGGGATCGGAGGGGTGAACGGCGGCGCATGGCCCGCCGCCGAAGAGCGCGTGCAGCCGGTTCTCGCCGTCATGCGCGGGGCAGGTATCGCCGCCCTTCAGCCAGCAGGGAATCGCCGCATTGCGGAAATACCAGCAGCGCGGACGTTGCAGGAGGTTGCCGCCGAGCGTTGCCATGTTGCGCAACTGTGGCGTCGCCGCGATTGCCGCTGCCTCGGCGAACGCGGGATAGCGTTCCTTGACGCGCGGGTTCGTCTCGATCGCGGCGAGGGTGGCGAGCGCGCCCACGACCAATCCATCGCCCGTTTCCTTGATGTCGCCGTTAAGCCCGGTGGCGCGCTTGATGTCCACCAACCGTTCCGGGCTAGCGATCTCGCCCTTCATCAGTGTCAGAAGATCCGTCCCGCCAGCGAGTGGGCGGACCGTGCCGTCGCCGTTCGTGCCGAGTAGGCCGATCACTTCGTCAACCGATCCCGCGCTGGTATAGTCGAATGCTCTCATCGCCGCGTCCCTTCCTGATCCTCTGTTGCCTGCCGCGCCGCGAGCGCCGCAAGCACCCGATCGCGCGTGAACGGCCCCTGATAGAGGCGCACGCCGACGGCATCGAAAATCGCATTGGCAATCGCGGGCGCGGTCGGGATCAGCGGCGGCTCGCCAATCCCTTTTGCCCCGGTCGGGTTCGCCTCGGGGTCAGGCAGATTCACCTGGGCATGCT
Source organism: Chloroflexota bacterium (assembly GCA_030853625.1). GTDB lineage: Bacteria > Chloroflexota > Chloroflexia > Thermomicrobiales > JALYUS01 > JALYUS01. The sequence continues at coordinate 4,232 of JALYUS010000266.1, read as the reverse complement.
CGATGGTCGGGATGTCCGCGACGGTCGGCACTTTGTACTCCTCGAGGTTCGCATTGAGCACGATGCCGGTGCGCGCGTCCACGATGCGTTCCTCGGTCAGTGCGAAGCCGAGGCCCTGCGTGACGCCGCCGATCACCTGGCTATCTACCATCGTTGGGTTGATGATCCGCCCGCAGTCATGCGCCGCGACGACGTGCAGCACCGTCACCTCGCCGGTCTCTGTGTCTACTTCCACCTCGATGCACTGCGCGCCGAAGGTGCGCACCGATTTGTTCGCCGGGTTCGGCCCGCGCGCCCCCTGGCCAAGCATCATGTACGGAGCCATCCGCCCCATGATTTCCTGAACGCTCGCCGCCGGTTGCGCTTCCCCCGCGACGTAGATCTGTCCATCGTACACGCGCAGCCGCTCGGCCGGTTCCTCCAGGAAGCGCCCGGCAGCGGCCAATAACTCCCGCTTCGCCTCCGCTGCCGCCGCGCGGATCGCCGGGCCAATCGTCGCCTGGGTCGCGCTGCCCGAACTGACCGGCGCGTACGGCCCGGTCGCCGTGTCGCCCAGTTGCAGATTGACGTGCGGCATCGGCAGGCCGAGTTCTTCCGCCGCGACCTGCGCCAGGCCGGTGCGCGTGCCGGTGCCGATGTCCTGCGTGCCGGTGATCACATCGGCAGTGCCGTCGCTGTTCATCTTCACCCACGCGTAACCGGGTGGATGCCCCGCGCCGCCAATCCAATTGTGCGCCGCGAAGCCGATGCCCCGCCGCTTCGATCCCGTCGCGGGCGGGCGCTGCCACGTCTGCCAGCCAAACGCCGCCGTGGCATGGTCGTAACATTCCCGGAGGCTTTGCGGCAGCGTGTACGGCTTCTCGCCCTGCTGATCCACGTCGCTGTAGTTGCGCAGCCGCAGTGCGACCGGGTCCAGATCGAGTTGGCGAGCCAGTTCATCCATCGCCTGCTCAAGCCCGAAGGCGCCCTCGACGTATCCCGGCGCGCGGAAGGCGACCGTCGGGCCGGTGTTGATGTACCAGCCGACCTGCCGCGTGCGGACGTTCGGGCAGTGATAGAGCGTCTGGTAGATGCCCGCGACATCGCTCGCCTCGCCGCCGGTCTGGTACGCGCCGGTTTCGAGGGCGATCTCGGCCTCGATTGCGGTCAGCGTGCCATCCCGCCGCGCGCCGATCCGGACGCGCTGCTCGGTCGCGTTGCGATTGCCGACGGCGAGATTCTCCGACTCGCGGTCGAGCATCAGTTGGACGGGGCGGCCGGATCGCTGGGAGAGCAGTGCGGCGATCACGTCCTGCTTCCAGGCGATTTGCTTGCTGCCGAAGCCACCGCCCATGAATTGCTTGATGACGCGCACATGGTTTTGGGACAATCCGAGTTTCTGGGCCACCTGCTCGCGCACCTCGAAGATGGATTGCGTCGAGTCCCAGAGCGTCAGTTGGTCGCCCTCCCAACTGGCGGTGCAGCCGTGCGGTTCCATGCAGTTATGCAGCGCCGTCGGCGTGACATAGATGGCCTCGACGACGACCTCCGCCGCGCGGAAACCGGCCTCTACGTCGCCGCGTGCATATTTCTGATCGCCGGAAACATTGCCGTCCGGTCGCAGACGCGGCGCGTCCGGCTGCCGCGCGCCATCGAGATCAACGACAAACGGGAGCGGTTCGTACGCGACTTCGATCAGCCGCACCGCGTCCTCGGCCAATTCCTCCGTCTCCGCCGCGACGGCTGCCACCTCGTCGCCGACGAAGCGCACGGTACGGTCGAAGAGTTTGCTGTCGGTGTACCAGCCGATCTCCGGCGTGTTGGCGGCGCTGAGGACGGCATAGACGCCCGGTAACGCCTCGGCGCGCGACGTGTCAATGCGCAGGACGCGGGCATGCGGGTGCGGGCTGCGTAGCACGCGTGCATACAGTTGACCCGGCAGGCGGATGTCGTAGGAGTAGCGGGCGCGACCCGTCACCTTCTCCACGCCCTCGACGCGCGGATAGGCGCGCCCAACGACGGAGAAGGAGGCGTCGGCATCCCAGGCAGGCAGCGCAACCTCCTCCGCAACCTGATACTCCTCCTTGCCGCCCTTCCCGCGCAGTTTCTCGATGTGCAGGATCGGCATCGCTCACTTCCCTTCCTGGGTCTGCATCTCGGCCGCCAGCCGACCGGCCCGGAGGATGTTCAGGTATGCGCCGCAGCGGCAGATATTGCCGCTGACCGCCCGCCGGATGTCGTCGTCGCTCGGTGAGGGGTTCTCATCCAGCAATCCGCGCATGCTCATGATCTGCCCTGATGTGCAGAAGCCGCACTGGAAGGCGTCCGCCTCGATAAAGGCGTGCTGCACCGGGTCGAGCGCCCCGGCGGTCCCGTCGCGACCGGCCAGTCCCTCAATGGTCGTGATCGCGCGCCCGGCGCAATCAACCGCGAGCAGCAAGCAGGCATACATGGCGCGGCCATCCACCAGCACCGTGCAGGCGCCGCAGTCCCCCATGTCGCAGACCTTCTTCGTCCCCGTTAACTGGAGGTCGTGGCGGAGCGCGTCGAGCAGGGTCCGTCGTGGCTCCACGGCGAGCGCCCGATCGGTTCCATTGATGTGCAAGGTGACATCCATATCTCCCGTCCTCTCCGTCCGTCGTGGCACATGGCGTCGCCTCCCGCACGAGTGGTGCCACCGAGGACGCAGAGAGCGCAGAGAGCGCAGAGTACACAGAGCACATAGAGGGGAAACCATCGTACTTTATCCTCTCCGCGCGCTCTGTGTGCTCTACGTTAATTCTCTCTTGGCGTCCTCTGGGCAGTATTGGTGGTTGGAGGAATTTTCGCCGGAAAGGGTGCGGTCAATGCCAGCCGAATTGACGAATAAGGAAGCCGCTGCCGACGTGGAGGACGATCGGGGAGCCGTGCGGGCAGACCGTCGGGCTGTCGGTCGCGCCGAGGCGGCGCAGGAGGTCGTGCATCGCGCCCGGCGCGAGCGGGCAACCGCGCCGGAGGGCGGAACGGCAGGCAAGGGCGGTGCAGAGGCGATCGCGCCAGGCGTCCGTGCCGTCATCAGCGTAATCGTCCGCCTCGTCGAGCGCATCGAGGAGGAGCGGGCCGAGGTTCTCCGCGCCGGAGAGTGCGTCGGGCATGGAGCGGAGCAGAAACGTGTTGCGTCCCCATGCCTCGCATGCCACGCCGGCCGCCGCGAGAGCGGGCATCCGCTCCGTCAGGCGGCGCGCATCGGCGGGTGAGAGGGCGAGAACGAGCGGTTCGACGCCGTCCGCCTCGTCCGGCTCATGCCGACTGTGCGCGCGCAGATGCTCGTAGATCACCCGCTCGTGCGCCCGGTGCTGATCCACGAGGTATAACCCGTCCGCCCCCTCCGCGAGGATTAGCTGATCCTCCAACTGCCCAACAATCCGCAGCGCAGGTAGATTACTTTCCGGCACCGTCGTTTCTGCCGTCGCGAACGACGACAGATCGCGCATCCCACCGAGCGATAGCATGTCCCGCATTTCTCCCCCTTCCCGATTCGGGAAGGGGATTAGGGGGGTAGGTACAAACGACCAATCCGCATCGTCCGGCGGCAACGCAGGCAGCCGACCGAGCGTAGTGCGGCACGCTTCGGCCAGCGCCTCGGCGAGTGCGGCGGTGTGCAGGAGGCGCACTTCCGCCTTCGCGGGGTGGATATTGACATCTACCGCGTCCGGCGGCACGGTGAGATGGAGCACGGCGAGCGGATGCCGCCCGCGCGGCAGGAGCGGTCGGTATGCCGTCTCGAATGCCGACGCAAGCGGCGGACATTTCACGCAGCGCCCATTAACGATCAGCGTTACCGCCGCGCGACTGGGGCGCGAGACGGCACGATCACCGATGATGCCCGCGATCGTGCCTGCGGATACCGTGACGGCGAGCGGCAAAAGGTGCGCAGCGACGGCAGGGCCATAGAGGGCGGCGGTTGTCTCCGCGAGGATGCCGGTCCCCGGCGTGCGGAAGGTGGTGTGGCCGTCAAAGGCGAGTGTGAAGACGACAGCGGGATGGGCGAGCGCGAAGCGGCGCACCGTTTGGCCGATTTGCTGCGCCTCGACGCGCGGTGTGCGGAGGAAGCGGCGGCGGGCGGGAAAGGCGGCGAAAAGATCGCGCACCGTCACCGTCGTGCCCCGGCTGCGCGCCCGTTTGCTCCGCTCGATCACGTCGCCATGCCGCAGATGCAGGACGGTTCCGGCGGGCGCACCGTCCGTCGCGGTGTGCAACACAACATCGGCAAC
>JALYUS010000225.1 GCA_030853625.1 Chloroflexota bacterium | reverse complement strand
CCGGTTTTCTCCGTACGTGACGACCGTGTCAGCCGGGGGGCCACCCGCCGAAATCTTCGCACAGCCCCCGCCTCGTCACCCGGTCACCTCCTCGACCGGGCCTGGCGCTACGAACCAATCGTCCCTTTTCCCAATCAGCGCACTTGCGCGAGTGTACGCCGCGCGTAGCGGAGAGTCAAACCGCACTGCGGATCAACAATGCATCAGCAGTGCAAATTACAACGGAGACAGGCCCGGTTTTGTGACGACGCAGTGTACAGCGAGGCATCGCGCCATTATCAGAGACGAACGTGCATGGTGGAACCGGAACTGATCGGGCATTGGATCGTTCTATAAGGGAATGCACAATTGGGAAGTTACCGCGCGTATCGTCGTCAGAAGCCAGGAACACGGAAGGGAAAGACCGCCATGAGTTCGTATCCGCCGCAACCGCCAGGGGGATATCCGCCGCCCAACCCGCCCGGCTACGGGCCGCCGCCCGCCGGGCAACCGGGGTATCCGGGCGCGCCGCCACCGTATCCCGGTGCGCCGCCACCCTATCCTGGCGGCGCACTCCCGCCCTATCAGCAGTATCAAGCGCCCTTGCCCGGCCAACCCGGCTATCAATGGGGCGCGGGCGTGCCAGCCTATCCGTTTGCGAGTTTCTGGGCGCGCCTCGGCGCATCGCTGCTCGATGGGCTGATCGTTGGGGCAATCATTGCGATTCCGATTATTCTCGGCATCGCGCTCATTAAGAACAGCACGACGACGGACACCTTCGACAACACGACGACAGTGACGAATAGCGGCACGCTCGCTATTGGTATCGTAATCATGGTCATTGGCTGGATTCTCGCCGTACTGTATGAACCGCTGATGACGGGGCGGAGCGGCGTCCACAACGGTCAGACGCTGGGCATGCAGATCGCGGGTATCCGCATCACCAATCTTCAGGTCGGGCCGATCTCAAAGGGACAGGCGTGGGGGCGATACCTCTTCAAGTCTTTCATCTCGGGCCTCGTCTTCTATCTCGGCTACCTCTGGATGCTCTGGGACACGAACAAGCAAACCTGGCACGACAAGGTCGCGAATACACTCGTCCTCCGTGTGTGAACATTCGATCCTGGATGAACGTGCCAGGAGGAGAGGAATGAGGCGTCCGGCAGGTGCGTGATATATCGCGTCCAGCAATGAGTGAGGAGGAACGCCACTTTTCCCTCGATAGAAATTGGCATATACCGTTAAGTAGATCGAATCACATTGGCTTCTGGCTAGCCGTTGGATTACGGCTCCTGTTTACTTCAGTAGGGAAGGGGTAGGTATGACCGCACCGTATACACCACCGCCCGGCGAGCAACAGCCGTACGCGCCACCACCGTACGGCTATCAACAGCCATATGCGCCACCGCAGTATGGCTACCAACCGGTCCTTGTCGCCGCACCATCCAGTGGAGCGGCGACCGCGAGCCTGATTTTCGGCATTCTCAGTTACGTCTTTCTGCCCGTGATCGGGGCAATCGTCGCGGTCATCTGCGGGCATGTCGCGATTGGGCAGATTCGTACCTCCGGCAATCGCGTCGGGGGAAAGGGAATGGCGATCGCAGGTCTTATCCTCGGTTATCTGCAAATCGTGGGCGTCGTGCTCTTCGTCATCTTCGTCGTCATTCTTGGCGTGGCAATCGCTGGTAGTGGCAGGTGAGCGATAGACGAACCGCCCAGGCCAAATGACACGGTGAGTTTGCGGTCGCGCGGGCCTTCCAGCCTGGGCGACCAGGATGAGCAGGAAGCATCACGCTCCCTGCTCGTCGTTTAGCACGATTTCCAGCCGCTTGTTGCTCTTGCCTTTCGAGCGGGTGCCGACGATGCGGATGCCGACGACTTCGCCGGTGTGCGCGACGTGAGTACCGCCGTCCGCCTGCAAGTCCAGTCCGACGATCTCCACGGTACGCACCTCGGTAATACCGGGCGGCAGCAGATTGATCTTCGTGCGAATCAGATCCGGGATGGCGAATGCCTCGTCGCGTGGGAGGATGCGGACACGGATCGGTAGATCGGCGCGGATTGCGGCGTTCGTCGCTTCTTCAATCGCCGCGACGCGCTCCGGCGAGAGATCGTCCAACTCGAAGTCCATCCGCGATTGGTCAAGGGCCATCTGACCACCGGTGACGAGCGCGCCGTAGTCGCGGAAAACGACGCCGCAGAGGCAGTGCATCGCCGTATGCGTCCGCATCAGCCGGTAGCGACGCTCCCAATCCACGCGCATCCGCACGGTCGCCCCAATTGGCGGCAAGGGACCATCGAGGAGATAGGCGATGTCCGCGCCCTGTTTGGTCGCCCGCGTGACGGTCGCCTGCCGGTCGTTCCATGTCAGCACGCCGGTATCCGCCGGTTGCCCGCCGCCACCGGGATAGAGTACCGTCCCCGCGAGCAGCACGGCAGATTCGCCGTTCGTCTCGCTATGCCCCGCCACGATCGTGTCATACTCCCGCAGGTAACTATCGGTCTGGTAGCGTAGTTCCGTCATTCGTCCCGCCTCTCATCCATCACACACAGCGCCGCTAGCGCGCCGATAACAATCCAGCCTATAATACTCTGTGTGGCGTCGCTTCCCCTTCTGGCAGGCGAATTGCTGTTTTACCAGGCATGGGGTAGACATCCTGAGATGGGGGGCAATCCGTGGACGGCGTCGCCGCAATGATCCTGGCAGGTGGGCAGGGCGAACGATTAAGCATCCTCTCGCGGCAGCGGGCAAAACCCGCCGTGCCGTTCGCCGGGAAGTATCGCATCATTGATTTCACGCTCTCGAACTGCGTCAACTCGGGCATCACGAATGTCGCGGTGCTGACACAGTATCGGCCGCACTCACTCAATGACCATATTGGCATCGGCCAGCCCTGGGACCTCGACCGTTCCCGTGGCGGCGTGCAGATGCTCCAGCCGTATCTCGGCCGGGCACGGTCGGACTGGTACCGAGGCACGGCGGACGCGATCTACCACAACCTCTGGTACGTGATGCCGAAACAGTTCAACGATGTGCTGATTCTCTCCGGCGATCATGTCTACAACATGGATTATCGCCCGCTCCTCGATGCCCACCGCAGACGCAACGCCTCCGTAACGGTCTGCGTCCAGCCGGTGCCGCTGGAGGATGCGAGCCGGTTCGGCTTGCTCATTACGGACGATGACGACCGCGTGATCGCCTTTCAGGAGAAGCCGGAAAATCCACGCAGCACGCTCGCCTCGATGGGTATCTATATCTTTGATAAGGACTTGCTCGTTGAGACATTGGAGATCGGCGAGACGAGCGTCGAGCGGACAATGCTCGATTTCGGCAAGGATATTATTCCAATGGTCATCGAGCGGGGCGATGTCTATGCCTATGCCTTCGAGGGGTACTGGCAGGATGTTGGCACATTGCAGTCGTACTGGGAGACGAATCTCGCGCTGCTGGACGACATGCCACAATTGAATCTCTACGATCCCGACTGGGTGATCCACACACGCTCGGAGGAGCGCCCGCCCGCCAAGATCATGGAGGGGTCACACGTCTCGCGGTCACTCGTCTCGAACGGATGCATCATCATTCGTGGCCGGGTCGAACACTCCGTGCTGTCACCGGGCGTGATCGTCCGCGAGGGCGCGGTCGTGCGGGATAGCATCATCATGGGGGATACAGTGATCGCCGAGGGCGCGGTGATCGAGCGATGCATCATTGACAAGCAGGCGTACATCGGTGCCGGCAGTCGCCTCGGCTTCGGCGATGATACCCCGAATATGCTTGATCCGCGCCGCGTCAATACCGGCATTACGCTCGTCGGCAAAAACGCGCGCGTCCCGGCGAATGTCACGATCGGCCGCAATGTCATCATCGCCCCCGAAGTGCAGGAACACGAGTTTCCCGGCCACCTGATCGCCAGCGGCGAGACGGTTGATTCCCGTATGCCATCCTGGGCCTGACGGAGTAACGAATACCGAGTACCGGATTGAGGTATGCAATGCAAGACGAACAACGCAGCGCGAGGAGCGCGGTCTCTTCTTCTCAGTACTCCGCATTGGCGTTCGTGCTGCATGGCCATTTGCCGTACGCGCGGCGGCAGGGGCAGTGGCCGCATGGCGAGGAGTGGATTCACGAGGCGGCGTCAACGACCTATATCCCGCTCCTGATCGCCCTGACCGACATGGCGGAGCGTGGCGTGCCGTTCCGGCTGACGATCGGCCTGACGCCAATCCTGATGGAGCAACTCTCCGACGCCGCAGTGATCGCCAATCTCGAAACGTACCTGCTGGATCGCCTGCGCCGCGCGGAATCCGACCGCATCCGGTTCGCGCATGAGGGGTTCGCGCGCGAGGCGCGGGTGGCGATGATGTACGCGGAGCATTTCGACCGCGCCCTCGACGCCTTCCAGACACGCTTCAACCGCAACATCGTCGCCGGATTCGCCGCGCTGCAACGCTCCGGCCATGTCGAACTGATGGTCTCCGCCGCGACGCATGGCTATTTGCCGCTGCTCGGTCGGGCGTCGTCCATCGCCGCGCAGTTGCAGGTTGGCATTGATGCGTACGAGCGGCATGTCGGCACGAAGCCGACTTCGATCTGGCTCCCCGAATGCGCCTACCGCCCCGCGCAGGGCGGCTTGCCGGGCATCGAGACGTTTTTGGCGGCGCAGGGACTCACTCTCTTCTTCACCGAGGCGGAATCGCTGGAAGAAGCGCCGCTCGTGCGCCGGGACGCAGAGCGTCCGACCACCTTCTGTCCCTACCATATCGCGTCGTCAAGCGTGAGCGTCGTCGGTCGTAATGCACGGGTGCGAGAACAGGTGTGGTCCCGGTACGAAGGGTATCCGGGGGACCGCGATTACCGCGAGTTCCACCGCAAGGATGCCGAGAGCGGCCTCTGGTACTGGCGGATCACCGGCAGCGACGTGGATTTGGGCGAGAAAGACCTCTATGAACCCGAATGGGCGGCGGCAAAGATCGAGGCGCATGCGCATCATTTCGTTTCCGTCGTCGAAGATGAGGCGGCGAAATGGCACGCCACGTCCGAGGCGCCGGGGCTGATCTGCGCCGCCTACGACGCGGAACTGTTCGGCCACTGGTGGTTCGAGGGCGTCCAATGGCTCGCGCGCGTCCTCGAAATCGCCGCCAGCAATGACCATCCGACGATCAGGACCGCGACTGCCGGTGGGTACGTCCGCGACTACCCCGCGACGGAGGCGATTGATTTGCCGCCATCGTCGTGGGGCCGCTATCGCACCGATTACACCTGGAACAATGCGAAGACGGCATGGATGTGGCCAGTTGTCCACGAGCGGGAGCGACGGATGGAGATGCTCGTCGCGCGGTATCCGCACGCGCGCGGGCCGCTCCGGGCGACGCTGGCGCAGGCGGGCCGCGAATTGCTCCTGCTCGAATCGTCCGATTGGCCCTTCCTCGTCACGACGGGGCAGGCGGACGAATACGCGACGCGCCGCTTCAACGCCCATGTCAAGCGGTTCGACCGACTGACGGCATTACTTGACGCGGGCACGGCGGAGACGAGCGCCGGGAAGCATCTGCGGACGCGGATCGAACAACTGGACAATCCCTTTCCGCGCCTCGATTACCACGTCTTCCAGGATCGCGGCCCGGCGAACGCGTACCTCGGTCCGATCAGCCCCGGCAGTAGCAGCCCGGAAATCCGCTCCACGAGCGCAATCTCCGGCCAGTCACGGGAGGATAAGCCGATGAATTGGGATCGCGGCTGGAGTTCGGACTATCGAGCGAAGCAATGAGCAATGAGCAACGAGCAATGGGGGGGACTAGACCCTACTCATTGCTCATTGCTCGTTGCTCATTGCTCGGAAGGATGACTGCCTGAAGATACTGATGTTGAGTGCGGAGGTTGCGCCGTACGCGAAGGTCGGCGGATTGGCCGATGTGGTCGGGTCGTTGCCGCTCGCCCTGGCGGCGGACGGGCATGAGGTCGTCGTCGCGATGCCGCGCTATGGTTCGATAGACCCGGATCGCTACGCGCTCGCTCCCCCCACACGCGGCTTCATGGTGACGCTCGGCTGGGGTACGTCGCACGGCTTCGGCTTCTTTGAAGGCCGGATGGGTGCGGACGATCTGCCGGAGCGCGCGCGACCCCGGATCATCTGCGCGGACAATACGCTCCTCTTTGGCGCGCCGCAGGTCTACGGGCTTCCGTACGAGCACGAGCGCTTCTTCTTCTTCTGCCGCGCCGCGCTGCAATGGTGTACCGAAAACGGCTGGCAGCCGGACCTCGTCCATTGCCACGACTGGCATACCGCCATAACTATTCACTGGCTACGGTACATGATGCAGTGGGATCGGTTCTGGGATCGGACGGCGACGGTCTTCACGATCCATAACCTCGCCTATCAGGGCGTCTTCGGCGGCGCCTATCTCTTTGGCCTGGCGGACGTGAGCGGCACGCAGATGCTGCCAATTGAGTACGCGCGCTTCGGCGGCGCGGCGAACCCGATGGCGCGGGGCATCGTCGAATCGGATCTCGTCAACACCGTCAGCCCTACCTACCACGACGAAATCCGCACGTCGGAGAGCGGCGAGATGCTCGACACGATCCTGCGCGAGCGGGGCAATGCGTTCGTCGGCATCCTCAATGGCATTGACGAGGCAATCTGGAACCCCGCGACCGATCCGGCAATCGCCACACACTACGACGCGCGCAATCACGCCGCAAAAGCGGAGAATAAAGCCGCGCTCCAGGGGGAACTCGGCCTCGATAGCGATCCACGCGCGCCGGTGATCGGCGTTGTCTCGCGGCTGGTGGAACAGAAAGGGTTCGATCTCGTCGCCCGGATCGCGGATCGCATTGTGGATCAAGGGGCGCAACTCGTCGTCCTCGGCACCGGCGACCCGGCAATTGAGAATGCCTTTCGACGGGTCGCCGCCGAGCGACCGCACCGGGTTGCCGTCCGCCTCGGCTTCGACGCGCATCAGGCATCGCGTATCTATGCCGGGAGCGACCTGTTTTTGATGCCGTCGCGGTTCGAGCCGTGCGGTCTGGGACAGATGATTGCGATGCGCTATGGTACTATCCCAATCGTCCGGCGAACGGGTGGCCTTGCGGATACCGTAACGGAGAACGACGCCCACGCGGGTACAGGTTTTGTGTTTGATGCGTACGATCCGGAGGCATGCTTTGCGGCGGTCGCACGCGCGCTGATAACATACCGCGATCCGGCGGCATGGGATGTGCTGATCGCACATGCGATGACGCGGGACTTTT
>JALYUS010000192.1 GCA_030853625.1 Chloroflexota bacterium | reverse complement strand
CAATCTGGCTCCCGTCCGGCGCGACCTGCACATCGGACGGCGTGCGGACATCGAGGGCAACATCGGGCGTAAACGGTCGCATGGCTCCTCACAATCGTCAGTCGGCGGTCAGCAGTCGGCAGCAGTCGGTGACGTTCCCATGATAACAGGTTGCTGGAGAGGCCTAACCCCCGACCGATGGTATGCTTGGAAACGCTTTTGGGGATCAGATCGGCATGATGCGCGCTGATCGGGGTAAGAAGGGAACCAATGTGACGCCGTTTCGGTCCGCCGCGTTTCGCTGGCTCTGGTGCTCGACGATGGCCTCGTCGGGGGCCCAGACGATGGAGCGTACCACGACCGCCTGGCTAGCGCTGCAAGCGGGCGGCGGCGCGTTCGCGGTTGGGTTGGTCTTCGCTGCCCGGTCACTGCCATCGCTGCTCTTCGGGTTGGCAGCCGGCACGATTGCTGATCGCGCCGACCGGCGGAGGCAAATTCTTGCGGTCGCCGGGGCAGGATGTGTCTTGATGGCGATCGTCGGCTGGCTGGTTGGAGCGGGGGCGGTCCGTATTTGGCAGGTGATCGCGATTTCGTTCGCGGCGGGATGCTTGCAAGTGGCTGATACACCGGCGCGGCAGGCGTTCGTTCTGGATACCGCGCCCCGCGAAGCAGCGCCGAATGCGATGGCCCTGAATGCGTTGGCCGCGCGGCTCTCCAGCGCGCTCGGCGCGCTCAGCGCCGGGGCGCTGATCCCGCTGATTGGCGTCGCGCATTGTTACTTCGTGATTGCCGCAGCGTATGGATGCGCGGCGGCGCTCATTACCGCGCTGCGGGCGCCACAGGGGAGCCGTGTCCCGATTATTCATCCACCGTTCGGGCGCGCGCTGCGGGACGCGGTGCGGCTGATCACCGCCATACCGGCCGTGCGGACGCTAACCATCTCCGGCATTGCCTGCGAGATATTTGCCTTCTCGTCCGGGAGCGCGCTGCCGGTCGTCGCGCGGGATGTTCTCAGGGCCGGCCCGGAAGGTCTCGGCACACTGAACGCCGCTGTTTCGATCGGCGGGACGGTGGCGCTCGTGCTGCTCTCGCTGCTGGCGGGGCGCGTGCGGCGCGAGCCGCTGATCGGGGTGATCTTCGTCACATACGGCGCATCGCTGATGGCGCTGGCCGCGACGGATGATCTGAAGATCGCGGCGGCGGTGCTGGTCGTGACGGGGCTGTGCGCCGGGGCGTTCGATGTCCTCCAACAGACGCTCATCCAGATGGCGGTGCCCGAGGAGCAGCGCGGCCGGGCGGTCGGCATCTGGGTGCTCGGCGTCGGTTCCGCGCCCGTCGGCAACATTGAGATGGGGGCGCTGATCGCGACACTCGGCGCGCCGGGCGCGCTGCTCATTAACGGGTCGCTGGCGGTGGCATCGGCGGTGATATTGCTGGCACGCTCGCCCGGCTACCGATGGCGGCGACGAGCGCGACCGGGAGCGGACTGAGAACATAGGGAATAATGGTAGCGACGATCTCCGTTGAGGAAAAAGCGATGCGGGTTGCATCGGAAGGGAAACGCCGGTGCGGATTGGTGTTGCACTCGTTGGCTTGCTCCTCGTCGTCACCGTCCTGTGGGACGCATTCGAGACAATTATCCTGCCCCGGCGGGTCAGCCGCCAGTTTCGGCTGACCCGGCTCTTTTATCGCTATACATGGATGGCGTGGTCGTTTGGACCCCGACGCGGCAAGCGGCGGCGGGATACGTACCTGAGCCTCTATGGGCCGCTCTCGTTGATTGCGCTGCTCGTCGTCTGGGCGGTCGGGCTGATTCTCGGCTTCGGCATCCTCGATTGGGGCTGCGGCTCGCATCTCCTGACAACGACCGGCACGCACAGTTTCGGCACGGACGTCTACGTGAGCGGCACGACTTTCTTCACGCTTGGTCTCGGCGATGTCGTCCCGCAGACAACGTTGGCCCGCACCATCACAGTCATTGAGTCCGGGGTCGGTTTCGGCTTTCTCGGTCTCGTCATCACCTATCTGCCGATTCTCTATCAGGCGTTCTCGCGGCGCGAGGTGCCGATTTCGCTGCTCGACGCGCGGGCTGGGTCGCCGCCACGCGCCGTCGAATTGATCCGCCGCCTCGGAGAGTATGACGACCTCGTGTCGCTTCGACCGTTGCTTCTCGAATGGGAGCGGTGGTGCGGGGAGCTGCTGGAAAGCATGCTCTCCTACCCCTCCCTCGCCTATTTCCGCTCGCAGCACGACAACCAATCGTGGTTGGCCGCACTGACGGCGATGCTCGATGTCTCCGCACTCCTCCTCGTCGGCGTGGAGGGTGCGCCCGTTGGCCCCGCACGGCTCGTCTTCGCGATGGCCCGGCACGCAGTCGTGGACATCTGCCAGTACCTCAATACACCGCCAATCAAGCCGACCAGCGATCGCCTGCCGCCGGACGATGTCGCCCGCATGCGCGCAATTCTGGCGGCGAACGGCGTCCCCGTGCAGGAGGGCGAGACGACCGACGCGCGCCTGCGCGAACTTCGCCATCTCTATGAACCGTTCGTAAACGGCGCGGCAACCCGACTGCTCCTCACCCTCCCCGCATGGATGCCCGACCCGGACGCGACGGACAACTGGGAAACAACTGCGTGGGACGATGTGCTGTGAAAGGCCACTACCCGCCGAGCGCCGCCCGTTCTTCGGCCCAGTATGGGTCGGCGGGCAATGTGGACCACGGGTTTGGCAGCGTGTCGGGTGTCACATAGACCCATCCCGCACGGCGGCGTTTACTGAGCGTCATCGCGCGCCGCATCGCTTTCGTGGTCGGCGCGCCGTAGATCAGATGCCAGAACCGTTCCGGCGGATAGCGGCGCATCCACCGCGCGGCGGCGTACGTGCTGATAGAGGCGTCGTCGGTGTTCTCGAAGGTGACAACGATGTCCGCGAAGGTCATCGAGGACTCCGGGGGTGGCGTGCCCGGATTGAGGACGATGAGCGTCCCGGTGGATTGCGCCTTGATCGCACCGGCCGCCGCCGCGTAGTAGCGTTGGTCCGAGGGGGCGATGCTGACCTGATCGAGGAAAATACCGTCCAGAGGAGACTCGGCGGCGTAGGCGGCAATATCGCCGCAGACATCGCCCATCGGCCGTGCGGCGTACCCCGTATCCACATAGCCGATCACCGCGATGCCGCGCGTGCGGCTCTGCCGAATGGAGGCGATGTATCCGGGAGCGCGTCGCCGCCTGGCCCATTCTGGGGGTTCACGACGGCGATGCCGACCGCACGCCGCGCCGCGCCGCGCCGGTCCCCTCATCGCGCGGTGGCCCCGTAGCGCCCGGCACGACGGGAGTAAGCGGGGCAACAACCGGGCCAAAACCGGCGCCCATACCCGCAAGCCGGTAACGCACACAACCCACGATTCCGATGCGGCAGGGGGGCAGGAAATTCCTGCCCCCCTGCTTCGTGCGCGCGGATCTGCATGGGCATCGGGAATACGGCTTGACGCATAATACGAATCATCGTATAATACGGCTAGTCGTACTACACCGGGAGGAATGAGCATGACGAGAAAATGGACGAGCAGCGACGTGGATCGCGCGCTAATCGCCTATGTACGGGCCGTGATCCTCGCGGAACCGCTGCAACTGGCGATCCTCGAAAAATACGGCGTGCGGCTCGCGGGGCTGCGCGCCCTCCGCGTGCTGCGCGACCTCGGCATGGTGCCGATTAGCCGCTTCGCCGAGGAGGTGGAGATCCCACGTTCCACCGCGACCGGGGTGATTGACCGGCTGGTGGAGCGCGGTGTGATCGAGCGCGTCTACGACGCGCCGGACCGCCGCATGATTAATATCCGCGTGACACCGCGCGGCCTGGCGGCCCTGGAGGATCGGGCGCTCGTTGACGAGAGCGTCGTTGGTAATCGCATCCGCGCTCTCGCGCCGGAGGAGCAACGGCTGCTCGCCGATCTGCTGGAACGCGTGGTCGGTGATGGCGCAACGACGCCAGCGCGCGCGCCGGAGCCTGCGCAGGCAGGCCACTACGAGACGAGAGGAGTGCATTCATGACGGAAACGCCACATTCGACGCGCCGGATGGCCCACATTGACTACAAGTGGATCGCGCTCTCCAACACGACTCTCGGCATCCTGATGGCCGCGCTCAATTCGAGCATTATCCTGATCGCGCTGCCGGCAATTTTTCGCGGCATCGGCATCAACCCGCTCGCCCCCGGTGAGACGGGGTACCTGCTCTGGTCGCTGCTCGGCTACCTGGTGATTACCGCCGTCCTGCTCGTCACCTGCGGGCGGATTTCGGACATGTTTGGCCGCGTGCGGCTCTATAATGCCGGTTTCGCCGTCTTCACACTCGGCTCGATCATGCTCTTCTTTATCCAGGGCAGCGGCAACGGCGCTGCGATGCAACTGATCATTTTCCGGCTCATTCAGGGCGTCGGCGGGGCCTTCTTGTTCGCGAACTCGACGGCGATCCTCACCGATGCCTTTCCCGCCAATGAGCGCGGGTTGGCGCTCGGCGTCAACACGGTCTGCGGCATCGCCGGGCAATTCATTGGCCTGATTCTCGGCGGCCTGCTCGCCGCGTTCAACTGGCGGCTGGTCTTTCTGGTCAGCGTGCCATTCGGCATCATCGGCACGGTCTGGGCATACCTGATGTTGCACGAAACCGCCCGCGCGCGGCTGCACCAGAAGATTGACGTGCTGGGCAACCTTCTCTTCGCCGGTGGGCTAACCCTCTTGCTCGTCGCCCTCAGTTACGGCATCGAGCCGTACGGCGCGTCGGACATGGGCTGGACGAATCCCTGGGTGATTGCGGGCATTATCGGCGGCCTGCTGATGCTGACGATCTTCGTCTTCGTCGAGCAGCGGGTCGAGAACCCGATGTTCCGGTTATCGCTTTTCCGCATCCGCATGTTCACGATGGGCAATCTCAGTAACCTGCTCGCCGCGATGGCGCAGGGCGGCTTGCAGTTCATGCTGATTATCTGGCTGCAAGGCATCTGGCTACCGCTGCACGGCTACAATTTCGTTGATACCCCGCTCTGGGCGGGTATCTACATGATCCCGCTGACCATCGGCTTCCTCATCATGGGGCCGCTTTCCGGCTATCTCTCCGACAAGGTCGGCTCGCGCGGTCTGGCGACGACGGGCATGGTCATCATGGCCGCCGCGTTCATCGCGCTGACGCTTCTGCCCGCAAA
>JALYUS010000191.1 GCA_030853625.1 Chloroflexota bacterium | reverse complement strand
GTCCCGAAGTTCTGTAGGGTCAGTTCGTCATGGACCGTACCGCTGAGTGTCATTTTCCAGCGCAGGCCGATCGTCCCTTTCGGGATTGTCCCGCCATGCCCGTCGTCGAGCGCCGGGTTCGTCATCTCGATGATACCGGTATGACCGCGATCGGACGTGGTAAGAAGCGGGGTAAAGCGGGCGTCATTGATGCGGAGCGACGCCGCATCGAGGTAGCGCATGTCATGGAAGTAGAGGCCGAGACCGCGATCGCGATCGCGATCATCGTCGCCCATTGTTTGTGGCGGGATGTCACCTGAATCGTCGGTGAGCAGAAAAAGCGCGCCCTGCTTGAGCGTCAAGTTTGCGCCGATGTCCGCGACGCGGCTGTACTGCTGTGGTTCCGCGCCGTTGCCGTGCTTTTTCGCATCGTCACCCATTGTTTCGGTCTCCTCTGCATGCGTCAGGTCCCCCGCGCCGCCGCACGACGCGATGTGGGCAGTTTCCTTCCCGCATTGATCGTGCCGAGACGACGCCTGCCCAGCGGATTTCCTGGACTGCGCCTCCGCATTGTTCTTTCGCCATGTAGGCGCCGCACCCCGACGTTGCATCAGCCCCGCTTTTCGCTCGGAACCCGTTGCATCCCACGCCGGAACGTGCGATGGTACCGAGACGTGAAAGGAGAGTGTCGCACATGGGTAAGAAGGACAAGGGCGGCAAAGAGACGCGCAAGCCGAAGAAACCGAAGGCATAGCACGCTTTCTGAACCGCGAAGGCGCGAAGGACGCGAAGAGAGAAAGTAGATCGGAGTTACACTTCGGTTCTTTTCCCGCTTCGCGTTCTTCGCGCCTTCGCGCCTTCGCGCCTTCGCGGTTCAATTTTTCGTTTGTCCCGCGCTACGCTGGTGTGCGACAATGCTTCGCCGGCCCGGGTAGGGTCGGTATGGTGTGGCGCGGGTACAAAAAGGAGACCAATGCGGTGACAACCGATGTCGCGCGGGACCGCGAGCGAGCATGGGCGCTCTTTTGCGAGTGGACGGAGAGTGAAAGCCTACGCAAGCATGTGCTGGCGGTCGAGGCGGCGATGCGCGCCTATGCCCGGCGGTTCGGTGAAGATGAGGAGGCGTGGGCCGTCGTCGGTATCCTCCACGACCTCGACTACGAGCAGTATCCGACGATGGACGGGGCCGGGCATCCCTTCAAGGCAGTCAAATACCTCCGCTCCGTCGGCTACCCGGAGGTTGTGACGCGCGCGATCCTCTCCCACGCGGACTACAGCGGCGTCCCGCGCGAGACGCGGATGGAGCATACGCTGTTCGCGGTGGACGAACTGACGGGCTTCATCAGCGCGGTTGCCCTCGTCCGCCCCTCGAAACGGGTCGCGGACGTGGACGCCAAGTCCGTCCGCAAGAAGATGAAGGACAAGGCGTTCGCGCGGGCCGTCAGCCGGGACGATCTCGTGCAGGGTGCGGCGGAACTTGGTCTGGAGTTCGATGACCATATCGCGTTTACCGTCGAGGCGCTGACCGCGCAGGCGGCACGGCTCGGTTTAGCAGGAACGCCGGAAGCAGTGCAATCGTAGGAGCGGTTCGCGAACCGCTCTCCCTCGGCGGTTACAGCCGCTGAGAAAGGAAGGATTATCTTCGTGCGTGTGATGGATAGGGACAATGGCGTCCGGCTCCGGCTATCGCGGCGGCGCGTGCTGGCATTTGGCGCGGCATCAGTCGCGGCGGTGGCGCTGGCGGCGTGTGGGAGCAGCACGGCAACGGCGACGCCCAGGGCGGGGAACGCGCCGGGTGGCCTCGCGGGGACGGTGCAAGCAGCGGCGTCGGCGGTTCCGGCCGGTGCAGCGAGCACCGCACAGGCGATTGCCTCGGCGGTGCCGGGCGGAGCGGCAGCAGTGGCATCGCAAGGACCGGCGGCGAATACGGCGGATGTTGCCAGCCGCAATAACAAGTACAAATCGCCGCCCCCAATGACGATTGATAAAGCGAAAAAGTACACCGCCACGATCACCACGAACAAAGGAACGATGAAAGCGGACTTGTTCGTGGATACCGCGCCAATCACGGTCAACAACTTCGTCTTTCTTGCCAACGATCACTTCTACGATGGGGTAATCTTCCACCGCATCGTCGCGGGATTCGTCATTCAGGGCGGCGATCCGACGGGCACGGGCATGGGTGGCCCCGGCTACAAGTTCCCCGATGAGCCGTCGTCTTTCACGCGCAACTACGAGAAGGGGACGCTGGCGATGGCGAACAGCGGGCCGAATACGAACGGCAGCCAGTTCTTTATCTGCGTCGACAACCTGACCGCGAAGGGCGCGCTGCCGAAGCAGTACACCATCTTCGGCAAAGTGACCGAAGGACTTGATGTCATTGATAAAATCCTCGCCGTGCCGCGTACGGCGGGCAGCGATGGCGCGCAGTCCAAGCCGACCGAAAAAGTGTTCATGGAGAGTGTAACGATTCAGACGCAGTAGATAGT
>JALYUS010000217.1 GCA_030853625.1 Chloroflexota bacterium | reverse complement strand
ATTGTCGAGGCGGAGGATGGAGCAGTCTTCCGCTCGGACGACGGGGGCGGGACATGGCAGCGGATGAGCGAGCAGGGAGAGTTGCGCTGGCGGGCGTGGTACTACTCCCATATCTTCGCGCATCCGACGCAGCCGAATACCGTCTACGTCCTCGACGGCGCGGCGTGGAAATCCACCGACGGCGGTGCGACGTTCGTCAAATACCCGACGCCGCATGGCGACAACCATGATCTCTGGATTGACCCGCGAAACCCGAAGCGGATGATCCAGGGCGACGATGGCGGCGCGTACGTCACGTTCAACGATATGGCGTCGTGGTCCACGATCTTCAATCAGCCGACGGCGCAGTTCTACCATGTCATCACAGACAACCAGACGCCATACCGCATTTACGGCTCGCAGCAGGACAACACGGCGATGTCGCTGCCCAGTTTCTCGCCCCTCGGCGCGATCACGCAGCAGGAGTGGTACGAGCCGGGCGGCGGCGAGAGCGGCTACCTTGCTGTCAACCCGAAGAACCCCGATATTGTCTTTGGCGGCGCAATCGGTAGCGGCGCGGGCAACGGGCGGCTGACCCGCCATGACCGCCGCACCGGGCAGGAGCGCAATGTCACTGTCTGGCCCGATCCTGAAGGCATGGGTAATGGCGCGAAGGACCTCAAATATCGCTTCCAGTGGACCTTCCCGCTCTTCTATGATGCGCATGAGCCGGATACCCTCTATGCCACATCGAATGTCGTCCACCGCTCGACGGACGAGGGGCAGAGTTGGGACGTCATCTCGCCCGATCTGACCCGCAACGACGCGACGAAGATGGAACCATCCGGCGGGCCGATCACCAAAGACAACACCGGCGCGGAGGTCTACGGCACGATCTTCGCCTTCGTCGAATCACCCCATGAACACGGCGTTTTCTGGGCGGGCAGCGATGACGGCCTGATCCATATCACTCGCGACGATGGAAAGACGTGGACAGACGTTACGCCGAAGGAGTTGCCTGAATGGGCGCTGATCAGCGTCATCGAACCTTCGGTGCACGATCCCGCTACCGCCTACGTCGCTGCGACGCGCTACAAAGTGGACGACCGCGCCCCCTACCTCTTCAAGACGAACGATTACGGCACGACGTGGACGCGGATCACGAAGGGCATTGACGACAACGACTTCACGCGCGTCGTGCGGGAGGACCCGGAGCGGCGCGGTTTGTTGTACGCGGGGACGGAGACGGGGGTGTGCGTCTCGTTCGATGATGGCGCGCGGTGGCAGGCATTTCAGGGCACACTGCCTGTCTGCCCGATCCACGATCTGATCGTGCAGGGAACGGACCTGATCGCGGCGACGCACGGGCGATCATTCTGGATTCTGGACGACGTAACACCGCTTCGCGCCTACACCGACACCCTGCGCGAAGCCGCCGTGCATCTCTTCACCCCGCGTGATTTCGTGCGCCTGCGTACCTACAAGGGGTACGGCAGCGATGCCGGACCCGCGATGAGTTATCGCATGGCAGGTACGATGGTCGTCACCTTCAAGCAGAAGAAAAAGCCGAACGGCGAGGCGGAGGAAGTGCTGATTAATGCGGGGGAGAACCCGCCGGACGGTGTGATCGTCCGCTACTTCCTCAAAGAGAAGCCGACCGAATCGATCACTCTTACCTTCCTCGACGCGAGCGGGAAGGAAATCCGCTCGCTCACGAGCAAGAAGGAGGAAGCGGCGAAACCGGCGGACGGTGAAAAAAAGAAGGACGAAGAGAAGACGCCGTTCGTCCCGGCGGAAGCGGGGCTGAACCGCTTCGTCTGGGATACCCGCTACGCGGAGGCGAAGAAGATACCCGGCGATACGAGCACCGCGGACGCCGTCGCGGGGCCAATGGTCGTGCCGGGCGAGTATCAGGTGCGGCTCACCGTCGGTGATACCACACAAATCGCGACGTTCCGGGTCGCTAAAGACCCGCGCGTTGATGTTGCGCAGCGTGATCTCGAAGCGCAGCGCGATTTCCTCCTGCAACTGCGCGACAAACTGACCGAGACGCATGAGGCGATCCTGATGCTGCGCGATGTCCGCGCGCAAGCGGAAGGCTGGGAGAAGCGCCTGAGCGGAAAGTCGGCAGGAAATTCCTCAGCACTCGTTGCAGCGGCGAAGGCGCTGCGCGAGAAGGCGAAGGCGATTGAGGCGGAATTGATCGAGGAAAAGGCGGACAGCCCTTTGCAGCCGCCCGTTCGGCTGAACGCGAAACTCGCCACATTAGCAGGTTTCGCGAACGGCGCCGATGTTGCCCCGACCCGGCAGGCACAGGAGGTTTACAAGGAGATTGCCGCGCGGATTGATCGCTGCCTGCGCCAGGTGGACGACGTGATGGAAGCCGATCTCGGCGCTTTCAACCGCCAGATCCGCGAGTCCGGCATCGCCGCTATCACCCCGCAGCCATAACCGAAACGGGTCGAAACCGAATGAACCGCAAAGGCGCAAAGGACGCGAAGAAACGCAAAGAGGGAAGAAGGAGCAACTATTTGTTTCCGTTCCATTCTTCTTTTTCTTTGCGACCTTTGCGCTCTTTGCGTCTTTGCGGTTCAACTGGTTTCTCCCGTGGATGATCCCGTTGTATGGTTTTCGCAGACGCTTCAGTTGCCGGGAGCGGCGATGCTGCCGGCCATCGCGGTGCCATTGGCGCGGCTGGCGCCGGACGAGGCGGCAGCGCTCTGGGAGGCGTGGCGGGAGTATGCGCCCGGCGTGCATGCGGCCGCGCAGGCGGCGCGCTTCGCCTCCATCCTGCGGCGCGGGGTGGAGACGGCGGTCTGCACGGCGTATCCCGATGTCGCCTGGGTCGCGGTCGGCGATGATGAGCCGGATGGTGTGCCGGAGAGTGCGTGGGAACTGCTCCTCAGTGACACGCCTCTCACCGCGAGCAGCATCCGGCTGCTCGTTCACGCGGGTACTCTGCCGGTCGTCGTTCATCTGATTCAACGGCGCGGCGAGCGCGTCCCGAAAGACGAACGCGGCCCGTTCCGGCTCCCGTGAGCGGGGTGCCTTATGCGCCGCCGCCATGCGGCGACACGCGCCGCAACAGGATGAAGCCATCGCGCTCGTCAATCACCTGCCAGGCGGGGTCGGCGCGATACCGCGCAATCGCCGCTTGCTCGAAATCGCTCAACTGCTCGTCGCCGATGATGTAGTCGGCGCGATCCACGAGTGCCGGGCTTTGCAGGAGCGGATCACCGGGGAAAAAGTAGACGAAGCGCCGGTCGGGCATGAAGCCCGCGAGTTTCTGTGTGATGGCGAGCGGTGCGTCGCGCGGCACCTGCCGCACGAGCGCGCGGCCAATCGCTGCGCGCGGACTTGGCCCGTGATGCAGCAGATATGACTGCACCCAACTGTCGGTCGTCTCCTGCTGGATGAGAGAACACAGCAGCATGACGCCGCCGAGGGCCAGCGCGGTCGCCGAGATGCGCGACCAGGCGAAGCGTTGCGCCAGGCGGTCGGCGAGCGGCCCAAGCCTGCTTCCTACCGGGCCGTGCCGCGCGACAATGTCCGCCACACTTTCCAACGCGGCGATCATCAGGAACGGCACGATCAGCGCGCTGTAGTGGGTGATGATACTGTATTGGGGCGGAAAGTCCGACAAGATATTTAGCAGGTAGATCGGCAGCGGGATGAGCAGGATGCGTGGCTTGAGAAGTGGCAGGAAGGCGAAGGGGAAGAGGAGATCGAACGTGTAGCGAAGTCGTGACAGGGTGAGCAGATGCCGGGCGACGAACCACGGCCGGGTGAACGATGATCTGACGATACCGGAGAGGCCGCCGCCCAGCCAGGCGTAGTGATCCTCGTAGATGTATCCCGCCGTCGAGAAGTGCGGCACGATCACGTAGACGACGAGGAAAAACCACGCGGCGCCGACAAAAATCGGCAACCAGGAAACCGTCCATCGCCGCCGTTCGATCAGGGCATAGACGCCAAACAGTGCGATCACGAGGGCGACATCGTTGCGCGTGAGCAGGGCGACCGCGAACATCGCCCAGAGCAGCCGCGTGCGCCCCGACCGATAGGCGAGCCACGCGACGAAGAAGGTCCACATGATCGTGTTGCGCGTCCTGAACTGGCTCACATTCGTACTATGAATGAAGAGCAGCGAGAGATAGACGACGGAGAAAAGGAGACAGATGCTGCGCCGAATCGTCGGCATCAGGAAGCGGGCGAGTGCGTAGACGCCGACGCCGCCGAAAGCAATCGTCGCCGTCTGGACGAGGACCACCGCGATATTCCCACCGATCAGCCGGTAGAGCGGCGCGAGAAGTATCTCGATGAGGATGACATCACGCCCCAGATCGGTGGTGGTCCAGGTGTAGGTGGACACTTCCAGGAAGCGGCCATGGGCGGTATTCCAGATCGGCTGCGTATCTACGACAATATCGAACCCCCACCGGAGGCTGTCCCGCCAGTAGATGCTCATCAGGGTAAAAAGGACGAAATATCCGGCGACGAGGAAGACGAGCAGCATGGGCGCGAGGCGATCGAGGGCATCGAGCGCTGCGGATGGACGCCATCGTCCCGGCGCACGATTCACCGCTGGAACAACCTGATGCTTGCGTGCCATATCCCGCCGTTTCCAACCGCTATGCACCCCGGCACAGCATCCTACCATAGGTATCCTGGGGCGTCGAAGAAATGGCGAATGGCGGCGCATCTATCGCCTGCCGGGCTGACGCGGTACGATTGCACATCGTGAATCATGCACCGCCCCGCGCGGCAGAGGAGGCAACCGATGGCAACAAAGCAGGAAATTACCGACACGATCCGGCAGGGAAACCAGCGCGTCACACAGACATTTAGCGGCCTCACCGAGGAGCAACTGGACACGCGGGTGCATTTCGATCCAATCGGCTGGACGGCGCGGCAACTGCTCGCGCATCTCGCCGGCCGCGCACCGGGCCACGCGCGGATGATCGGCATGGCGGAGAGCGGCGCCGGATTCCCGCCGGACTTCAACCTGAATGCGTATAATCAACAGATCGTTGACGCGCGAACAGGTAAAAGCCGCGATGCCCTGATCGCCGAATTTCTCACCGTCCATGACGCGTTGATTGAACGTGTGAACGGGATGTCCGATGCGCAACTGAGTACGACACTGCAATGGCCCACCGGGGAAATGCCGCTCAGTGATGTTCTGCGCGGGTCGGGTGGCCAGCACTCGATCAAGCACGCCGCCGAAGCGGAGAAAGTCCTGGGATTTCCGGATCGTAATGGCCTCCAATCACCCTTCGCCGCACTCCATCATGTCGCACTCGTTACGAACGATATGAAGAAGACGGTCGCTTTCTATCGAGATGTACTCGGGAGTGAGGTCGCGATGGGCCACCGCCTCGGTCGGTCGGGCAACGAGCGGCACTACTTCATCACCGTCGCGCCGAACACCGTCTTCGCCTTTTTTGAGTTTCCGGACGCCGCCATGCCCGCCCACAAGGACGCAACGCTGCCGAGCACGGGTCGCTCACTTGACCACATCGCCTTCTTCGCGGGAAGCAATGAGCGATTCGACACATGGTATCAGCGGCTGACAGAGGCACAGGCGGCGCATCTCAGCCCGATCCGCGACATGGGCGTCGTGCGCGCCTTCTTCTTCGATGACCCGAACGGCATCACCCTCGAAGTGATGGCGGGCATGGGCGAGGGCATGCACTTCCCCTCCCTCGGCGACCCCGACCCAGCGTACTGAAACGAGTCGAAAGTCGAAAGTAACAAGGCGACAACTTCTTGTCGCTTTCGACTTTCGACTCCCCCAATTAGATCACTTCGTCCAGTTGGCCGACGGCGGCGTTGCGGAATTTGCTGAGTGAGTGGCGATAGCCCTCGGTGAGGGCGCGCGTATCGGTGCTGAAGAGAACGAAGCGGGAGCCTTTGCCCATCCAGCGCTCGACATCCTGCTCGGTCTGCCAGTGGCCGCCCGCCGGGATGCCGCGCTTCTGCGCCGTGGTGATGATATGCTCGGCCGCCTCGATGAATGTGGGATTGTCGTACTCATCCGGCACGCCGAGGGTGATCGAGAGATCGTTCGGGCCGATGAAGATCGCGTCAATGCCGCCGACATCGAGGATTTTGTCCAAATTTTCCATCGCCGGGACGGATTCGATGCCGATAATCACGACGACATTCTTGTTGCGCTCTTCGAGATACTGCTTCGTCGCCTCGCTCGGATGGCCGCCGGTCTCCCGCGCGAGGCCGTGAAGCACGCCCTTGAGCGGACGCAGCCGTGCGGCGTGGACAACCGCCTTGACTTCCTCCACCGACTCGCAATAGGGGACGAGGACGCCGTGAAAACCGGCATCAAGCCCCTTGATTGTCTCGGCCGGATCGGTCGTCGGCACGCGGATGATCGGGCAGATGCCGTTAAGGAGAAAGGCCGATGCGAGGTCAGCCGCCTCGGAGCGATTCGTCGGCGAATGCTCCGTGTCTACAATCACGTAATCGAACCCCAGCCGACCATAGATATTCGCCCACCGCGTGTTGCGGATCAGGCTCACCATCGTGCCATACACCCGCTCGCCACCCGCCATCTTCGCCCGCAACTCCGTCCCGTTCATGCTATCCTCCCGTTCATACCAACCAACCCGGCAGATGAAACCGGATAAGCACAGAAAACACAGAGGACACAGAGAAGAGAAGAAATTTATATTTGGTTTCTCGGTGATCTCTGTGTCCTCTGTGTCCTCTGTGCTTGACCCTTCTTCCTCTTTCCGTCCTCTACGTTAAGTCGCCTTCTCACGCTGTCATTACCCGGGTGAAGAAGTCGCGGATTTCGTCGTCCGTCAGGGCGTCCGCCGCATCGCCGATGGAGAGTTCGAACATGGACCAATTCGGCAGATCCGTCGGGCGCAGGGAGCGGAAGAGGGCGACGTTTTCCTCGCGCGCGATGGCGAGGGATGCCGCCTCCAGTCGCTCCGGGTTCCCATGCAGGTAGACATGCATCATGTGCGTCTGCGGCGGGTCCGGCTTGACGGCGATGCCGGGGATCGCGCGCAGCGCGCCCGCGATGGCGACGGCGCGTTCGTGGTAGTGCGGGAAGCGACCGAGACGCTGGCGGAGGTTCGTCCGCGCGGAGAGGACGTACGGGAAGAGATGGATGATCCGCCCGCCGTGGCGCACCTGCCAGACGCGCGCCTCGGCGATGAAGTCCGCCGATCCGGCGAGCGCGGACCCGGCCATCGCGCCGATGCCCTTATAGAAGGAGACGTAGACGCTGTCGAACAGCCCGGCAATTTCCGCATAGGAGCGGCCATAGAACGGGGCGGATTCCCAGAGCCGTGCGCCATCCATATGCACCGCCGCGCCGTGCTCCCGCGCCCACGCTGTCTGTGCCGTCAGTTCCTCCCATGACGGGAGCATGCCGCCGAGATCGCGCTGCGGTAACTCGATCAAGAGCGCGGCGATGGGTTCCGCGATCGCGTCGAGGTCGTCCCGCGTTATCAGCCGCCGCGCATCGCCGACGAGCCGCGCGTGAAGGCCGTGCAATCGTTGATAGCCTTTCTCCTCCTTCGTCTCGACGTGGCACATTGGGTGATAGGCGACGGTATCGCACTGTTTCCGCTCGGCCCAGATGCGCAGGGCGATCTGCTGCGCCATCGTGCCAGTCGGCAGAAAGAGCGCGGCCTCCGTGCCGAGCAGCGCCGCGATTTCCTGCTCGAACTGCTCGATCAGGTCGCCTTTGCCGTAGACATCGGCGCGTTCGTCCGGCGCAGTCGCCGCCGCGAGCGCCCGGAGTGCGTCGTGCGGGCGCAGCGGGCCGTGTCCGCCGAGGAACCGCTCGCACGCCTCCATAATTGCTTCCTTCGTCGGTATCGTCTGATTGAGAACCATTGGCCTTCCTCCGCGCTGAGATCGCGGCCTCGCTCCATCATCGCGATGACCGCCCGGCCCATACATCATATCGCGTTTTCGCGCTTTCCACGCTCTTCGCACGAACGGCACACACATACTCATTTATTAGTCAGTATCCTACTGGTATGTGTGGCACGAAACATGCTCCTACAACCCGCGTCGGTTCCGTTTAGAGAAGGAGCAACAGGATGGTATCTCAGCAACCTCAGAACCGTAGCGACACAATGGCCGGGTCAACGCCGAAGCCGGGTATGAATGCGCCGCAGGGAGCATCCGGCGGCGGGACGCAGAGCGGCGCGGGGCATTCGTCGCAGACGCAGACCGATATGGGTGCGAAGGCGCAGGATGTCGTCGAGCAGACGCAGCAGAAGGCGGGCGAGGTCATTGACCAGGCGAAGCAGCAGGCAACGAGCCAGTTGTCATCGCAGAAAGACCGAGCGGCGGACAGCCTCGGCACCGTCGCGGACGCCCTGCGGCAGACAGGCAAACACCTGCACGAGAACGACCAGCATGGGTTGGAGCATTACGCGAACAAGGCGGCGGATCGGGTCGAGCAGGTCTCCGGTCAACTGCGTGATAAGGACGTGCAGGAGATCGTCCGCGATGTGGAGCGGTATGCGCGGCGGCAGCCCGCCCTCTTTCTCGGCGGCGCGTTCGTTCTTGGCCTGCTTGGCGCGCGCTTCCTCAAGAGCACGGCGCAGCGCGAAGATGACGAGGAGGGCAGCGATTATCGCTACGATCGCTACCGACCAGGTAATTACTCAGGCTCGTATCGCGGGCAGTACGCTCGTGGCGGGTACGGTGGGCAGTATGCGGGTGGTGCATCGCCGGGTGGGTACGGCACGCGGACCGGTTATGCCGGTGGCGCGACAACAGGCGAATACGGCGCGCGGTACACAGGCAGTGCTACGACTGATCGGACCGGCGCTATCGGATCCAGTACAGGCACGGGTGAGCGCAGCTGGTCCGTCCGGGGGACGGAGGCACGCTAATGCAGCAAAGTAAGGACGAGCGATCCATCGGTGAACTCTTCGGCGATCTCATGCAGCAGACCGGCACGCTGGTTCGTCAGGAAGTGAAACTGGCGACGACCGAGTTGAGCGACAAGGCGTCGCGGGTCGGCAAAGACATCGGCGCGCTCGCGGTCGGTGGCGCGGTCGCCTACGCGGGCTTCCTCGCGCTCCTCGCGGCGATCATTATCGGACTGGGCCAGTTGGGTCTCCCCTGGTGGATCGCCGCCCTGATCGTCGGCGTGGTGGTCGTGGCGATCGGTGGATTGATGGTGCAGAAGGGACTGACCGCCCTGAAGCATCAGAACATGATGCCGCAGCAGACGATTACCTCTCTCAAAGAAGACCAGACATGGGCGAAGGAGCAGATATGATGGACGAGTACCGACGGCCGGGCGACCAGATGCCATTTACCGAAGAGACCGCACCGGAGGGATCGGAAGAGATCCTCGTGGAGATCGAGCAGACCCGTGTCGAGATGAGCGGGACGATTGACGCGCTACAGGAGCGGCTAAACCCGGATCGCCTCAAGGAGCAGGTGACGGAGGCGGTACAGGAGCAGATCGCCGCAGCCAAAGAGCATATGACGGACGCGGTGCAGGAACAAGTCGAAATGGTCAAGGGCAACATCCACGACGCGACGATTGGGAGGGCAGAAGAGATGGTGAGCAACGTCGGAAAGTCCGGTTTGGTCGAGACGATCAAGCAAAATCCCATTCCTGCTGCGCTGGCGGGTCTCGGCATCGGCTGGCTGTTGATGAATCGGCAGCAGGGCGCGTCCGGTGATCGCGGCGGCGGTAGCGGTCGGGCCTATTATGCCGGTGGCGGCCAGCCCTTCGACGGGCGTGGTCAGTCCTATCGCGCCGGATCGTACGGCTACGGTCAGGAACCGGGCTACGGGCGCGGGCAAGCGTATTACGGCGCCGGTCAGCAGGGCGACGATCAATCGCTCGGCGACCGGGTCGGGGGTGTGGCCGGTCAGGCCAAAGATAAAGTCGGCGATGTGACCGGGCAGGCCAAGGATACCGTCACCGATGCCGCGAGCCAGGCGAAGGATCGGGTCGGGCAGTTCACCGGTCAGGCGCAGGACCAGGTCGGTGAATGGGGCGGGCAGGTGCAGTATGGCGCGCAGCAGGCGAAATCCCGCTTCGACCAAACGCTCCACGAGAACCCGCTTGCTGTCAGTGCGGCGGTCGTTGCCCTCGGCCTTGCCGTCGGCCTCTCATTGCCTGATACCTCACTCGAAGACAAATTGATGGGTGAAGCGCGCGACAACGTAATGGAGAAGGCGCAGTCCACCGCCCAGGAGACGATGCAGAAAGTCGGGCAAGTCGCGCAGCAGGTCCAGCAGACCGCCACCGATACCGCGAAGGACGCGGCGCAGAAGCAGGGCCTGACGGGTTCGCCTCCGCAAGGCAATCAGCAGAGCGGCGCGAAGCAGCCGCAAAGCGGCACGCAGCAGGCCAGTGCAACGCAACCGCAAAGCGGCACGCAGCCGGGCGGCATGCAGAACATGCCTAAGCCGCAAAGCCCGCAGCCCGCGCAACCCCCGACTGCCAGGTAATAGCGCGTTTCACGTTTCCTAATGTCCGCGCCGTGAGCGATTTCCGTTCACGGCGCTTTAACGTCGGGGCAACGCACTTCGGCGTGATCGCCCCTACGAATCCTGCTCGATCAACCGTTCCCAGAAGCGGCGCGCTGCCGAGAAAAATTCTTGAGCCGCTGTGCTTTCCGCTTGCGTCGCGACGATAGGCTGACCGGCATCGCCCGCGCTCGCGATCGCCGGAGTGAGCGGCAGTTCCGCGAGGATCGGGTAGGTGAGTGGCCCATCCGGCGTCTCGTGGCGCGGCCAGATCGTGTGCCGCGCGCCGCAATCGGGGCATTGGAAATAACTCATGTTGAGGATCGTCCCGATCACCGGCACATGCGCCGCCGCGTAGAAATGCAACATGCGCATCGTATCAATCTGCGCGACTTCCTGCGGTGTTGTCACCAGCACGACGCCGTCCGGCTTGATCTGCCGTGCGATGGTCTCATGCGGTTCCGCCGTGCCGGGTGGGAGATCGAGCAGGAGTACGTCGAGCGGCCCCCACGCCACGTCCGCGATCAGTTGCTGGACGAGCATCCCGGCGAAGCGGCCATCGAGTTTCACCGCCTGCCGCTCGCCAATCAGCATGCCAACCGAAAACGTCTGCACGCCGAATCGCTCGACGGCGGGCATCTGTTCTGCATTCTTCAGCGACGCGCGGCGCCCAATGGGAAGCATCACTTCGCCGGGCGCGCCGCCGCGTCGCCGCGCTCCGAGCATCACGCCGACATCCGGCCCGTGGATGTCCGCGTCGAGCAACCCAACCCGATGACCGATTGCCGCGAGCGCGACCGCCAGATTGACCGCCACCGTGCTCTTCCCGACGCCGCCCTTGCCGCTACCGATGGCGACGATCCGCCGTGGTTTCTCCTGCTGCTCTGGCATGCGATGTCCCACCCTGTCGCTGCAATGCGTTCCGAACAGTGGGAGTATCGCATACCGATCTAACCTCCTCCTTCGAGAGAGGGAATTGGGGATGGGTCGGCTCCGTCGTGCCGAAGCGCACGAGGCCGACGATGCCGGTGCCGATGATGAGGAGCGCGCAGGCGGCGATGGCGATAGGGATGGGGAGCGCGGCGTAGAGTGGCCCGGCGAGCAGGAGACCAACGGTCATGCCCGCGCTGGAGGCTGTCACACGCAGGCTGTAGACCTTGCCGATCTGGTTCGCGGGCAGGTCCTGCTGGATCATCGTCAGCATCACGATGTCGCCCATCGGCCCACCGACCGCCGCGACCGCCGAACCGAGGATCGCCACCGGCAGGTTCGTCGCCATCGCCATGATGAGGAAGCCGCCGCCGAGGACAAGCCGACCCGCGAAGAGCATTGCGACGCGGCGGTGGATCGTCATGCTGCCGATGACGATGTTGCCGAGTACATTCCCCGCGCCGTATGCCCCAACGATCAGGCCATACGCGCCGACTTGCCCACTGAGCACGCGGGAGGCGAGCAGCGGCGCGCCGACGGTGAAGCCCGCGCCCCAGGCGATATTGCTGATGCCATTGCTGGCGAGCGCCCATGCCAATGGCCGATGCGCGCGCACGATCCGCACCGCACCCGCGATCTCCGTGCCGATGCCGCGCACGCCGCGCGCTGTTCCTTCCCGCACCGGTTGCCATGCGAACCGCCGCCCAAGCGCGAGCACCGCCAGCGCCGAAATAACGAAACTGATCGCGTCGAGCGTGAAGAAATGGGTCAGCGAGAGCAATGCGACGAGCACGCCCGCCAGACTGGGACCGAGCGCGCGGGCGAGCCGCCGCGTCATATCCATCAGGCCATTCGTCGCCTGCAACATCCGCCGATCTGCGACGAGTGCAGGGAGACTGGCCTGAAGCGCGGGATCGAAGAGCGCCCCTAAACCGCCGACGATTACTGCTACGGCGGCAAGGTGCCATAAATGCAGCATGCCGCGCCATGCCAGCACCGGCAGAACGGCGACCGTCACGGCGCGCAGCAGGTCCACCGTCACCATCGTCGCCCGGCGATTCCAGCGATCCGCATAGACACCGCCGAGCATGCCGAACAGGAGTGTCGCCACCGTTCCCGCCGCCGCCACGATGCCCGCGCCACCGCCCGCCACGCGCACCGCCGTCCAGATCACCGCGATCGCGTAGAGTTGGTCGCCAATTGCGGAAAGCACCTGACTGACCCAGAGAATGGCGAGATGGCGCTGCCGCAGCATCCGAATGAAGTTCACCGACGCATCTTTCCATGTACCCGATCCACGTTCACGGTTCAGTATACCGATGTTCGATGTTCGCGTCCGCGTGACGCAAGCGGCGTCTGCGGGTATAGTGGGCGTATCTTGATACGGCGACGAAACGACGGATAGGGAGGGTATGTCATGGTACAGACGGAGACGACGCGGTTGGATGGTCTTTTCTCGGCGGCAGCGAAGCGCGTCGCGCCGGGCGCGCCACAGGGACGCGGCCTTTCCCCGGATCGGGTGAACTTCGCGGGCGGCGCACCGGACCCGAAGAGCATGCCGACAAAGGAGATCGCCGCCGCGACGGCGCGGGCGATGGAGAAGAACGGTCAGTGGGCGCTCCAATACGGCGGTTCCGCTGGTTACACCGGCTTGATCGAGCAACTGCTGATCAAACTGAAGCGCGATAACGGCGTGGATGTTCGCCCGGAGAATGTCCTCATCACGGCGGGCGCGTCACAGGCGATTGATCTTGTCTGCGATGCCCTTGTTGATCCGGGCGATACCATCCTCTCGGAGGAGCCAACCTTCCTCGGCGCACTCCGCCTCTTCAGCGCGCATCAGGCGAACGTTGTTGGCATCCCAATGGACGATCAGGGCATGAAGATGGACCTCCTTGCGGACAAACTGGCCGAATTGAAGACGCAGGGCGTCCAGCCGAAATTCATCTATACGATCCCTACCTTCCAGAATCCGACGGGCGTGACGACGACATTGGAGCGGCGGCTGCGCATTCTCGAATTGGCGAAGGAGTACAACGTCGCCGTCCTTGAGGACGACGCCTACTATGACCTGCGCTTCTCCGGCGAGCGGTTGCCGATGATGATTGCGCTGGATGATGCCGGGCTGGTGGTCTATACCGGCACCTTCTCGAAGATCATCGGCGCGGGCCTGCGGCTCGGCTGGATCATCGCGCCGGAGCCGTTTATCCACAAAGTCTCGAAACTGAAGCCGGACGGAGGCACCAGCCCGTTCGCCTCGCATATCGTTGCGGAATACGCGCCATCGCACCTTGAAGGGCATGTCAAGGAACTCGTCACGGTCTACCGGAACCGGCGGGACGCGATGATTGGCGCGCTCGCGGCGGAGATGCCGGAGGGCGTCACATGGACGGCGCCGGAGGGTGGTTTCTTCGTCTGGCTCACGCTGCCGGAGGGCATGGATTCCGTCGCGATGCAGCCGGAAGCGGCGGCGCACGGCGTGGATTTCATGCCCGGCACGGTCTTCTTCCCGAATCAGCAAGGGCGGCGCAATATCCGTCTCGCCTATTCATTCACGGATGAAGAGACGATCCGTCGCGGCATCAAGACCCTCGCCGGTATCCTCCGCGAATACGCGCCGACAAAGTAACACAGCTCTCATCGGCAATGAACCGCTAAGACGACGGGAAGGAAACCGAATGAGCGCAGAGGACGCGGAGATCATAGAAGGAAATTCTGTATTTCCTTCCTCTACGTCCTCTGCGCGCTCTGTGTCCTTTGCGTTCGGCTCTTCTCCCCGGCTCGCTGCCGAGCGAACTCAGTGGTATCGCCATGCATAATAGTGCTGCCCGATGTTGCCGAACTCGGTCTTGAAGGCGTCGGGGTTACTTTCGGTATAGGTGAGCACGCGCCGCTCGAAGACCTG
Source organism: Chloroflexota bacterium (assembly GCA_030853625.1). Taxonomy (GTDB): domain Bacteria; phylum Chloroflexota; class Chloroflexia; order Thermomicrobiales; family JALYUS01; genus JALYUS01. Next base: position 7,366 of record JALYUS010000217.1, on the reverse strand, counting down.
CACGGCAACCCGTTTTGGCACGCCGCCAACGGTGAACGTCGCGGTGAACGGCTCGCAGAGTGCATAGCCGATGGTGTCGAAGCCAACCTGACTGCGGAATGCCACGAACGGCCCCAGGACGTTATGCTGCGTTGCGGCGTCGTACGCGCGTAGTGGTTTGATCCCGGTTGTCGGCTGCCCGGTGTTGAGGATCAGCCGCCCATCGTCGGTGAAATTCGCGGCGATTGAGGTCGTGCCGCGCATTGGGGTGGGAGCGAAGAGCGGCGCGCCGACCGTGTTCAGCGTGGCATACGTCGGCCCCGCGCCGGTCGGGTCGCCCGCAACAGGGATCGCCGGTGGGTCACGATGCGTGTCGGTGGCGTCGCCGATCTGCTGATTCCCGGTGACCAGTTCCTTCGTCAGGAGACCGTTGGTCACGATGCCGGTCGCCAGGTCCGTCAGTTCCATCCGCCCCTTGTCGAAATATTGGACGAGCCGCATGCCGCCGGGCGACTCCGCATACGGCTCCATGATCCCATCCGTCGCGGCCGGCCCCCAGAAGTTCGGCACAATCCCCTCGCCCTGCATCCACTGGCTGCGAAAGAGCGGCGACGCGAACGCCGTCGCGCGCACCGGGAGCGTGCCGCAGATCAGCGCAGGGAGGAGAACCAGTAACGTCCAGCCGTTGTAGCGCATGATTGCCCTCTCGAATCACCTGGTAGCGGAGGCTGAAGTCTCCGCTACCGGGAACCTCCGCACCATCGTGATGCGCACGCACAGTATATCTGCCGTGGTGTCTATGGGGATAACGTATTCTCCTATCAGCATATGTGGATGGGTTGACAGATGGCGGCGACATCGCTACGCTGGTGGTGAGGCAATGACGAGCACACCACCACGATGGTCGGGCCGTCCAGCGAGTCTGCAAGATGGTGCAAGGCAGGCACGAACCCCCGCGTGATGATCCGCTCTGAGCAGCCGCCCGAAAGAACCTCACCCCCAGCCCCTCTCCATTACGATGGAGAGGGGAGCGTGGAAGGCATGAGTAGGCGTGGACGGGAACCGCCCGGTACAGCGGGGTCGGCGTGTTCGCGCCGGAGCAAGTGGGCGCTGCCGTCGGGCGGTGTCAATGAGGGTGGTACCACGGAGCGCAATTTCTGCGCCTCGTCCCTGTGGGGCGAGGTTTTTTTGTTTGTCTGGTAGAGATGAGGTGGTACATGAGCGCCGAAACGTTTACGACCTTCGATCCTGTGGACACGCGCGTCTCGTTTCCGGCATTGGAAGAGGAAACCCTCGCATTCTGGCGGGAGGATGATACCTTCCGCAAATCTATCGCACTGCGGGCGGGTGGGCCAATCTTCTCGTTCTACGAAGGGCCACCGACGGCGAATGGCCGCCCCGGCGTGCATCATATCCTCGCCCGTGTCTTCAAGGACCTCTTCCCGCGCTATAAAACGATGCGGGGATACCAGGCGCCGCGCATCGCCGGGTGGGACTGCCACGGCCTGCCCGTCGAGATTGAGGTCGAGAAGCAGATCGGCTCCAAAAGTAAGAGCGACATCGAGGCGTACGGCGTCGAACGTTTCATTCAGCAGTGCCGGGCGTCCGTCCTCACCTACGTCGAGGAGTTCGACCGGCTGACAGAGCGGATCGGCTACTGGTGCGATCTGGAGCACCCATACTGGACGATGGACACAAATTATATCGAGTCCGTCTGGAACCTGCTCCGTCGCTTCTGGGATGACGGCATGCTCTATCAGGGGTACAAGGTCGTCCCGTACTGCCCGCGTTGCGGCACGCCGCTCTCGACGCACGAAGTCGCGCAGGGATACAAAGAGATTGACGACACCTCGGTCTACGTCCGCATGCGGCTGACGGACGACGCGCTCTTCGGCGGGCCAACGAGCCTGCTTGTCTGGACAACGACGCCGTGGACGCTGCCGGGTAATGTCGCGGTCGCCGTCAATCCCGGCTTCACCTATGCCCTCGCGCGGCAGAACGGCGAGCAGTTCGTCGTCGCGGAGGCGCTGCTGGACGCCGTGCTCGGCGTGGGGGAATACGAGGTGCTGCGCACTTTCCCGGCCTCCGTATTGATCGGGCAGACCTATCGCCCACTCTTCACCTTTGTCACGCCGGACAAGCCCGCCTACCGCGTCGTGACGGGCGACTACGTGACGGCGGACGACGGCACGGGCATGGTCCATATCGCCCCCGCCTTCGGTGAGGATGATCTCGAAGTGGGCCGCGCCAACGATCTGCCGGTCCTGCAACCCGTGGACCTGACGGGCCATTTCACTCCAGACGTGACGCCGTTCGCCGGGCTGGCTGTCAAGCCGCGCGACGCCAGGCAGGACAAGGCGGCGGACCCGGTAATCATTCGGAGCCTGAAAGAATCGGGCGATCTCTACCGCGTCCAGCCCTACCGGCATCAGTATCCGCATTGCTGGCGGTGCGACACGCCGCTGATCTACTATGCTCTCTCGACATGGTTCATCGCCATGTCCCGCGAGCGTGACGAATTGCTGCGGACGAACAGCGAGATCAACTGGGTGCCGGAGCACTACAAAGACGGTCGCTTCGGGACGTGGCTCGCCAATGTCAACGACTGGGCGCTCTCACGCAATCGCTACTGGGGTACACCGCTGCCCGTCTGGGTTTCGGAGACGACGGGCGGGATGCACTGCGTTGGCTCGCTTGCCGAACTGCGGGAACTGGCGCTCGATCCGTTGCCGGACGATTTGCATCGCCCGTACATTGATGCCGTGCGCATCCGCTCCCCGCACGACGGCTCGGTCATGCGCCGCGTGCCGGAGGTGATTGATACCTGGTTCGATAGCGGCGCAATGCCCTTCGCGCAGTTCCATTACCCGTTCGAGCACGCGGCGGAATTCACGCGCGACTTCCCGGCGGATTACATCTGCGAGGCGGTGGATCAGACGCGCGGCTGGTTTTACTCGCTCCACGCGATCGCCACCGCGCTGATGGAACAGCCCGCGTACAAGAATGTCATCTGCCTCGGCCACATCCTCGGCCCGGACGGCAGCAAAATGAGCAAGTCGCGCGGGAACGTCGTGGACCCGTGGGAATTGATGGCGACGCATGGGGCGGACGCGACGCGCTGGTACTTCTTCACCGCCGCGCCCCCCGGCAACCCGCGCCGCTTCAGCATGGACCTCGTGCGGGAGACCGTCGCGAAGTTCATGCTGACGCTCTGGAACTCGTACGCCTTTTTCGTCACCTACGCGCGGCTCGACGGCTGGACGCCCGCCACACCTTCCCTCCCTGTCGCCGAGCGGCCCGAACTGGATCGTTGGATCCTTTCGGAACTGCATCAACTGATTGAGACGGTGACGGCGGGGATGGAGACGTACGACGTGACAACGAGTGGCCGCGCCATTGAGCGGTTTGTGGACGACCTCTCGAACTGGTACATCCGCCGCTCGCGCCGCCGCTTCTGGAAGACGGAGAGCGATGCCGACAAGAACGCCGCCTACGCGACGCTCTACGAATGCCTCGTCACCGTCGCCCATCTGCTCGCGCCCTTCACGCCGTTTCTGGCGGAGGCGATGTACCGCAATCTCGTCTGCTCCGTCGAGCCGGATGCCGCCGAGTCCGTCCACCTTCGTGACTGGCCGGTGGCGAACGTGGCCTTGATTGACCTGAACTTGAGCCGGGATGTGCGCGCGGTCGTGCAGACGGTCTCACTCGGTCGGGCGGCGCGGATGAAGGCAAATCTCAAGGTGCGCCAGCCGCTCGCCCGTCTGCTCGTCCACGCGCGGGATGGGGCGGAGCAGGATGCCTTGATGCGCCTTGCGGATGAACTGAAAGAGGAGTTGAACGTCAAAGCGGTCGAACCGCTCGCGGCGGGCGAGGAAGTCGTCTCCTACCGCGTTCGTCCGAATCTGCCCGCGCTCGGCCCGAAGTACGGCAAGCAACTCGGCGCGATTCGCGCGGCGCTTGCCGCGCTCGATCCGAACGATGTTGCGCGGCGCGTGGCGGCGGGCAGATCGGTGCCGGTGATGGAAGAGATCGCCCTCGCACCCGACGAACTGCTCGTGGACGCCGTCGAGCGCGAAGGGTACGCGGTGATGGAGGAGGGCGGTTACACCGTCGCCCTCGATACCGCGCTGACGCCCGCGCTCGTGCGCGAGGGGATGGCGCGCGATCTTGTCCGCGCTATCCAGGATGCGCGCAAGGCGGCGGGCCTGAATATCGAGGACACGATTGCGCTCTGGGTCGCGATGGACACCGAGAATGAGGACGACAGCGAGACCCGGACGATGCTCGACGAATACGAGCGATACGTGAGCGGCGAAACGCTCGCCACACGCTTCACCATTGCCCCCGTACCGGAAGGCGCGGCGACGACCGCCGTGACATTCGGCGGCGTCCCACTCGTCATTGGCCTCGAAAAGTCTGGCGTGCTCGCCGGGGCCACCGCCCGCGTCATCGGAGAGGATGAGTAAGCGGCCCCCACCCCCGGCCCCTCCGCCCGCCATGCGAGGGAGGGGAGATTGATCCGTAAGCCGTGCTGTTTGCCTTGAGCATTGGCCGAAATAGCGAGGAGAATCATCCCTCTCCCGCTTGCGGGGGCGGGGTAGGGACCGTTACGGCGCCGCTGTCGCCGTCGGCGGGCGCGGGGTCGCAGTCGGTCTCGGCGTTGGGAGCGGTGTCGGCGTCGGTACGGATGTCGGCGTCGGCACCGGCGTTGGGGTGGGGATGGCGGTCACGGTCACATCAACGGCCGGTGGGTCGGTCTTGATGACCGTAACCGGGCTACCCGATGGCAGTTGCACTTCGACCGTGACGCTCTTCGGCCCGCCCGGCCCGGTGAAACTGGCGAGGTTGGCGAGGGCGACAATGTTCGTCCCATTGATCTGGTCAAGTTGCTGGCGCGTCCCGCGGAGGGTGATCGTCACTTCCCGTTGTGAGAGGAGCGAGGGCTGCAATCCCGGCCGCAGATTCACCGGCTGGATCGGCACCTGGAAGGCGATGTCCTGCGTCACCTCGACGATATTAACGAGCACTTGCACGCTGGTAACGTTGTTCTTGATCGTCACGCCCAGTGGCAGTTTCGACATGTCGAGCGGCACAGTCAGCGTGGTCGCCTGATTCAAGCCATCAATGACAATCGGTTGCGTCGGGATATTCGGAATCGTGCGGATCACCTGCGGATCGCCCATCAGCGTGACCTGATTTGGCGTGACAACGATCGTGTCGAGTTTGAAGCCGGCAGCGGGCGCGCCCGTCACATCGGCGGTGCTGATCGGCACGACGCGCTCATTGCGATTGTCGGTGAGATCAACGGCGACCGTGACACGCGAAGGGGAAATGATGACCCCCGCGACATCTTTGCCGCTCGCGTCCACCGCTTTCACATCAACGGGCGGGCTGGTGAAACTCGTCGTGCGGTCGCCAATATCGAGCGCGGCGACCGCCTGTGTCACCGCATTGACTTTGCTCTCCGGGCCACTCACGCTCACGGTCGCCGGTGTCGGGGTGACATTGTTCACTGTGACGCCCGATTGCGTCGGCGTCGGCACGGTGACGGGCAGCGTCTTCGCGATGCTTCGTTCGATCGTCACTTGCGCGGTCGCGGACGACGCGCTCTTTTTCCGGAGATTCTTCAAGTCGCTCTGAACACGGATCGGCACTTGCTGCGTGCCCGGTTTGGCGTCCTTGAGGTCAATCGTTGCCGAGAAATTACCCGCCTGCAAGGCCGGATTGGTGACGACACTGCGCGGCCCCCAGATCGAGACGGTCACGGTCTGCGGTGTAAAATCAATGACGGAGAGGCCATCAGGCAGGTCATTCTGTGTCACGGGGACGTTCGGGAAATCCCGGCGGCGGTCGGGATCGTTGTTGTTTGTCACCCACGCCCAGAAGCCGAAGGCGAGGACGACCGCGAGCACCGCGCGGCTGATCACGCCGCTCGATGTGGACCGGTTAGTCTGCTGCGGGGCGCTCGCCATCCGAGGCTGCCTCCGTCTTACTCGTGCGGTCGCCCCGTCCGTTGAGAAACGATGGTCGGTGCGCGCGGCCCGCTTCGCGGTCCACCCGCAGGAGTGCGCGTAAGGCCCCTTTCAGCCGGTCGTGCGTCAGGTCCCGTTGCAGCCGACCGCCGAGCGCCATCGCGATTTGCCCCGTCTCCTCAGAGACGACGAGGGCAATCGCGTCCGACTCCTCGCTGATACCGACTGCCGCGCGATGGCGCGTGCCGAGTGTGCCGCCAATCGGCGCTTCGGTGAGCGGCAGGATGCAGGCGGCGGCGAGGATGCGGTTCTGCCGCACGATCACCGCGCCATCGTGCAGGGGGGTGTTCGGCGTGAAGATCTGGATCAGCGTCTGCCGCGTTAGAATCGCGTCCTCCGGTACGCCACGATCGGCGTAGTCCTGCAAGCCCGTTTCGCGTTCGATGACGATCAGCGCGCCGATCCGCTGCCGCGACAGTTGCACGATGGCGCGGACGATCTCGTCAATCGTCTTGCCGATCTCCTCCTCCGTGCTGGAGAAGGGGAGATTGAGCCAGGTGCGTGTCTGGCCGAGTTGTTCGAGGGCACGCCGCAACTCCGGCTGGAAGATCACCGGCACGGCAATGATGAGGGCGGGAAAAGAGATTTCCAATAGGCGGCGGAGTGCGGTAAGCGCAAGTATATTGGACAGAACCGCGATCATGCCGAGGAGAATCGCGATCCCCCGCAGGAGGGGCATTGCCCGCGTCCCGCGCGCCACGGTGAGCAACCAGAAGAAGATGACCGCTACGACGAAGATATCGAGCAGCGCGAGCGGCGTCAGGCGCGTGATTATCCACGGCAGTTCGAAGGCGATCAGTAGCGGTCTCATGTGCGCGCGTTCCGCTCCTTTGCCACCGCTGGGATGTGTGGCATCGTCTGGCTGCGCGGAGTCGGCCACAAGGCCGCACAGCAGACTGCGCGTGCGTCGGTCGCCATTGTAGCACAAGGAAAAGTGCTGAGTGCCGAGCACTGAGTACTGAGTAAAAGAGTTGATCGGTCTACTCGCTGGAGAACGCGCTACGACGGCACGACATAGCCCCATCGCACTCAGCACTCAGCACTCAGTATTGTCTTCGCGGCGGGCGGGGCGTGATGACGGTCGGGTAGCCGGTCTGCCGCTTGCGGTAGTCGCCGGCGGGGAGGTGGATGTGCCGCACCATACGGACATCGGCGAGGCGGGAGGCGATCCGGTCGTCAATGCCGGGGAAGTCAATGCCTTGCTTCTGATCGGGCCGGATGTTGTTGCTTGTCACGACGAGCGGCAGGCGCTGCATCGCGCGGTAGTTGATGATCTGGAAGAGTTTTTCGCGCGCCCACGGCGTCGTGTTCTCCGTGCCGAGGTCGTCCAGCACAAGCACGCCGACCTCGCGGAT
>JALYUS010000204.1 GCA_030853625.1 Chloroflexota bacterium | reverse complement strand
TGATTGTCCAACATCGTATGGTAACACCCCAATGAAGCGTGGACGAAGGAGGTATTGAACGAAAGCGAGTTCTACGGCAGTCTTGCTGGTGCTTGAAGTCAGCAGGAGGAACCGCCTTCCCCGCCTCTACAACGGTACTCAACCAGCCTGCGATCCGCCGAGACAGTCCGCAGAGGGCGATCATCCTGCCCAGAGGGCGCCCGCGCCCATACGACGTGATAGCAGAACCGGAAGTGTTACGACATGGCCATCGTGAAAGAGTATGAGTAAACCTACACATGCGTAGCGCGATGGTACGGAAATCTGTCACCCAACGGACACGACAATTGCCTTCATTCCGTCGTTCCTCGCGCGACTTGCTGCTTCAGCGCCGTTACGAAGTCCCGAATGCGCCGGTCGCAGGTTCCGCCGACGTCAGCCATAAGCCACCACCGGGAGGTCACTGCCACTTTTACCAGTGTCTGCCCGCCCTGGTCTGCTACGGTCACTCTCATCGGTAAACTGAGCAGCGACCAAGGAACGTTGACGGTCATCTCGAAGACTGCGTGATCGGCGTCCTCATGTGCGTTTCGATAGATGGGATTCGTGGCGAGGATGACGCGGATGGCGTCCAGCACAGAGGCGGAACTCGGCGACAGTAGCACGCGTTCGCAACCGCGCACCCACGGCGTCGGTTTCCTGCCCCGCATTATGATTCCCTTCTTGCAGCGACAAACACGAAGAACGAGGGCAGAATATCAGTGGTTGACCCCGCGTTGCTCGTTGCTCGTTGCTCAGATCGTCAGACGGGCATAGCGGCTGCGGTAGACGAGGAGCGGTTCGCCATCACCCTCACCGAAGGCGACGACTTCGCCGACGAAGATTTGATGGTCGCCGCCCGGATAGGTGGCGTGGAGGCGGCAATCGAACCAGGCAACGGCATCCCGCAGGAGCGGCGCGCCCGTGATCGCCGTCCGGTGCGGCAGGCCGCTGAAGGTCGCGTTGACGAGCGGCGCACGGTTGGCGAACCGATCCGCAAGGAACTCGTCATCCTCCGGCAGCACATTGACCGCGAACGCGCCGCTCTCCGCAATCGTCGGCACGAAAGACGAGGTGGCGACGATGCAGACGAGGACGAGGGGCGGCGCGAGCGAGACGAAGGAGAAACTGCTCGCCGTGATCCCCCGCAAGCCGAGCGCACTCTGGGTCGTCACCACCGTCACGCCCGCCGCGAAGCGCCCCACCGCCCGCCCGAACGCCTCCCCATCAAACCCCGCTGCATCGGTGGCATCCATCGCGTCTCATTTCTCTCCCGTTCTCTTGCACGGGATCGTGCGCACACCGTTTCATCATGAAGCGTATCAGCCGTCGTATGAACGGACGGCGTCGAGCAACATCGTTACGAAGGCGGGCGTGTCGAGGTCCACGCCGACGTGGACATTCGGCTCCTTGCCCGTTACCTGCCACAAATCCACGACCGTCCGGCCCGCCGTCAGTTCGCCATGCACTTCGATATCCACGTTGCGGAAGCGCGTCGTGACGATGCCGGGCTGAATAACCTCTGCGACGGCACACGGATCGTGCAGTGGCGCGCCGCCCATCTGGTAGGTCGCCTCATGCCAGAGCGTGAAAAAGTCGAGCAAATCGGCGACAACGGTCGCGACCGGCCCGCCCGTATCCCGGAGTTGGCGGCTATGCGCGGGCGTGATGATCGCTTTGTGCGTCACGTCGAGGCCAATCATCGTCAGCGGCAGGCCCGCGTTGAAGACGATGCGCGCCGCCTCGGGGTCCACGTAGATGTTGAACTCGGCGGCGGGCGTCTTGTTCCCCTCGGCGATCGCGCCGCCCATCAGGCAGATATGGGCGATGCGCTCCTTGAGATCGGGATACTTGAGCAAAAAGAGCGCGATATTCGTCAGCGGCCCGGTCGGAATGAGCGTCACGGGGCGGTCGCTTCCCCGAATGATGCGGGCGATCAGGTCCACAGCATGCACCGTCTCCGGCTCGATCGTCGGTTCCGGCATCTGCGGCCCCTCCAGGCCGGACTCGCCATGCACCTCGGGAGCGATCTCCTGCGGCCGCAGCATCGGCCCCGCTGCCCCCGCCGCGACCGGCACATCCGTTATCCCCGCGACGGTGCAGAGTTGCAGGCAGTTCCTGAGCGTCTTCGGCAATGTCTGATTCCCCGCAACGACCGTGATCGCCCGCAGATCAATCTCCGGCCGCGCGTACGCCAGCAAGATCGCCAGCGCATCATCGTGCCCCGGATCCACATCCATCACCACCGGCGCCGCATCCCCATTCACCCGTTGCACCACATCACACCTCCAAAATCAAACGAAAGCGCAGAGGACGGCAGAGAACACAGAGAGCACAGAGGGAAGAAAGATTTTCATTTTGATCTCTCTGCGTCCTCTGTGTCCTCTGCGCTTAATCCCCGTCTCCTGAAAGTACCGGGGCCGTTGGTTCGGCAAGAGATTGCTGCTCGCGGTAGCGGCGGGCGCGGCGGGCTTGCTGCGTCTTTTGCCGCTGCGCGTAGACGACGAGCGCGACAACAGTGATGACATTCGGAATGACCGAGACGAGTTGCGCGTAGTCCTGCAATGCGCCGACCGGCTTCAGTTGGTTTGCTAAGGCATCCGCCGCGCCAAAGAGGAGAGCGGCGAGCGCGGTGCCGTACGGCGTGCGCCCGCCGAGCAGCACGGCGCCGAGGGCGATGAAGCCGCGCCCCGCCGTCATGTCCCGCACGAATTGACCGTTCTGGCCCATCGAGAGGAAGACGCCACCCAGCCCCGCCAGGAGGCCGCTGAGGACCAGCGCCGTATACCGTGTCCGTACCACGCTGATGCCCGCCGTCGCGGCCGCTTCCGCATTCTCGCCGACCGCCCGGAGCCGCAACCCCCACTTCGTCCGGTAGAGATAGAAGGCGACAAGAAAGATCATCACGAACGCGGTGT
>JALYUS010000203.1 GCA_030853625.1 Chloroflexota bacterium | reverse complement strand
CCCTATCCCGCGCTCCTGATCGTGCCCGGCTATATTTCGGAGCCGACGCTGCCGAAGTCGTGGGCGAAGATGGGATATGCGGCGGTCGGCGTCGCGCCGCGCGGGAAACTGCGCTCGAACCAACAATACAATCCCGGCTATCCGGGCCTGCTGATGAGTAACGTCGTGGACCGAAACACCTACGGCTATCGCGGCTTCTATGTGGACGCCGCCCGCGCCGTAGACTTCGTCCTCACGCGCCCCGAAGTGGATAAAGCGCGCATCGGTGTCCACGGCAGCAGCCAGGGCGGCGCGCTGACCGTCACGACCGCCGCGCTACGGAGCGACGTAATAAAGGTCGGAGCGGCGGGCGCGCCGTATCTCTGCGGTTTCATGGATGCCGCGCACCTGACGCATTCGTGGCCGTATGAGGAGATCAACGACTACCTGCGCCTCTACCCGGAGCGCGCCGAGGCAGTGCGCGCTACCTATAATTACTTCGACGGCACCAACTTCGCACCAATGATTAAGTGCCCGATGCTCGTCTACGTTGGCCTCGCGGACGATGTCTGCCCACCCGAAACGGGCTACGCCCTCTACGCCGCGATGACCTGCCCGAAGGAGATCCACGCCTACCCGCGCTGCGCGCACGATTCCGGCGTCTACTGGGAGATGCCGAAAGTCGAAGCCTTCCTTGCCGCGCAGCTCAAACCCGCCGCGTACATGCGCCACGCGGAACCGACCGTTGGATAGCATCAGGCGGTGATACACTGAAGGAGTGCGGGTGAAGGTACGCGATGCGATCGAACGCCTGTGCATTCCTGAGCCAACATCCGTCGCCATTACTATTGATGTCAGCGTGCCCGTTACTGCATAGCAGCACCCCGGTAGCGGGGAGAAGAGAAGCGGAGGAGTGCATGACCGACGTGGCACGACCGACGGATTTCGATGCGTATTGGGACGAGGTGGATGCGGAACTGGCGCGGTATCCGCTGGCGGTGGAGATGGAGCGGAATGCGCTGCGCAGCACGGCGTTCGCGACGCTCTATAACGTCCGGCTGACGAGCATCGGGCCGTATCGCATCTTCGGCTACTACAGCGTCCCGGTTGGGGATGGGCCGTTCCCCGGCCTGATGAATGCGCCGCGTTACGGGAGCGTCAATCACGTCCCGCACTACGACGACCGCGAGCGATACGCGACGCTGACGCTGATGCATCGGGGGCAGCGGCTGGCCGATCAGCCCTTCGCGGCAGCCTATCCCGGCCTGCTGACACGCGGCATTGACAACCCCGCGACGTATATCTATCGGAGTGTCGTCGCGGACTGCGTGCGCGGCGCGGAGTTCCTGCTTTCCCGCCCGGAAGTGGACGGAGGCCATGTCAGCATCGTCGGGGACGATCTCGCGCTGATCACCGCCGCGCGGCGGCCGCAGTTCACGGCGGTACAGGCGGGTGGATTGCTCTTTTACCGGCTGCTCGACGCCGCGAGCCGTTCATCCGCCTATCCGGTCGAGGAGATCAACGACTATCTTCGTACCCACCCGGAGCGCCGGGAGGATGTCACGCGCACGCTCGCGTATATGGACCCGATCCATCACGCGACCCGCGTGCGGGCGACGACCTTACTGATCACCGGCGACGCCGGCGCGATCAATGGCCCGGAATGGCTGGAACCGCTGACGGATACACTCGGTGGACCGGTCGAGCAGTACCGTGTGACACACGAGGGCGCAACCGATCACGATTGGCAGGATGCATGGATGGCGCGGCAACTTGGCAAAGAGGCGAAACCACGGCTCTGGGAGGTGATCGCATGAGCAGATACGACGATCTCGGCATCCGGCGGATCATCAATGCGGCGGCAACGCTGACACGACTCGGCGGATCGGTAATGCCGCCGCCTGTCGTCGCGGCGATGACGGAAGGGGCAGCGATGCATGTTGATCTGCCGCTTCTGCAAGAGCGTGTCGGCGAGCGGATCGCGGCGCTCACCCAGAATGAGGCGTGCTACATCTCTTCCGGTGCGGCGGCGGGGATCGCCATCGCGGTAGCAGCCTGCATCGCCGGGGAAGACCCGGCGGCGATTGCCCGTTTCCCCTACTTGACCGACGGCAAGCGCGAGGTCATCATCCACCGCGCGCACCGCAATGGCTACGACCATGCGGCGCGGCAGACGGGCGCGACGCTCGTCGAAATCGGCGGCGCGCACATCACTCACCCGTGGGAACTGGAAGCGGCAATCTCGCCGCACACCGCCTGCGTCCTCTGGTTCGCCGGTGAGCATTACGCCCGTGGCGCGCTCGCCTTGCCGGATGTCGTCGCCATCGCACACGAGCATGGCGTGCCGGTGCTTGTAGATGCGGCGGCGCAAATCCCGCCGGTGAGTAGCCTCTGGCATTTCACGCGCGACCTCGGCGCGGACATCGCCATCTTCAGCGGCGGCAAGGGGTTGCGCGGGCCGCAATCGTCCGGCCTCGTGCTCGGACGGCGCGATATTGTCGCCGCTTGCCGCGTCAATGGTAGCCCGAATCACAGCCTCGGCCGCCCGATGAAAGTCGGCAAGGAGGAGACGCTCGGTCTGCTCGCCGCTGTCGAGTGGTCGCTGGCACAAGACGAAGAGGCAGTTCTGGCGGGCTACGAGGCGACCGTGCAGCGCTGGATCGCCGGGTTGCGGGACCTGCCGGGTGTCACCGTCGAGCGTGGCTATCCGAGCGAGGCGGGCCAGCCGCATGCCCGCGCCATCGTCCATCTCGGCTCGGATTTCCCGATGACGCGCGATGCAGTCGTCGCCGCACTCCATGGCGGCGTGCCATCCATCGCGGTCGGCACGGTCGGCAACGACGCCATCGCCCTCAACCCGCAGTCGCTCGTCGAACCGGACGAAGCGGCAATCGTCCAGGAACACGTCCGCGCCGTTCTCGCACCCGTTGCCGCACGCTGAGTAGTGGTAGCCAACCACTATACTCCTGCCTGTTTGTCGATACACCAGGGAGGTCACATGCGCGGGTTGCGATGGTGGGGGATTGTCAGCCTTCTCTTGCTCATAGGCTCGACCGCCGGTGCAGGCGTATCGGTGTCAGCGGCGGGTGGTTTTGCCATCTCCGCGTTCCAGGCGCAATGGACCGCCGGGGAGGCGCTCGCGCCGAACTTCTGGGGGCCGCTCGATCTCGCGCATGACGGCCAGCAGGAACCATACGTCGAGGCGCCGGGTGGCTCGCGCCTCGTCCAATACTTCGATAAAGCGCGGATGGAACTGACCAACCCGAACACCGGCGTTGTCACGAACGGCTTGCTCGCGAACGAACTGATCACCGGCGACCTGCAAGTCGGGGATAACACTTTCCAGCAACGCCAGCCGGCCGCCATCCCGATCGCGGGCGACCCGGACAACGCCGGCCCGACCTACGCGCAACTTGGCACGACGGCATCCTCCCTCCTCGCCCCGGCAACCACGAAGGTCGGCGGCTTCATCACCACCATCGTCGGCCTCGATGGCGCCGTTACCGATGGCGGCGGCTATGCGGGCATCTCGATGTCCCCGGCGATCAGCATGTACGACGCCACCACGCAGCACAACGTCCTCGGTCTCTTCGCGGATTTCCGCGCCAGAGTCGGGCTGGCCTCCGTCGGTCTCGCCAGGAGCGAGCCGTTCCGGACCACCGTCAAGATCGCGGGCACGCCACAGTCCATCATCGCGCAGGTCTTCGAGCGGCGCGTGCTGACCTACAATAACAATAACCCCGATCCCTTCAAAATAGAGTTCGGCAACATCGGCCAGCATTACTACGCGTGGCGCTATCCGACGGGTGCGCCGCCCACGACACCGACGACTGTGGGCGATCCGGGGCAGGTCGCCCTCCAGGCGTTACCGCCCGGCTATGCCATCAAAACGATCCAGACAGTTGATCTCGGTGGCGAGGGGCAACCGCAGGCGATCCTCATCGCGGAGAATCCGGCTGTCCACGGCCAGATTGCCGTGCTGATGGCGCTGAAGAGCGGCGCATGGTCGCTCGCCTTCCGCACCAAGCCGGATGACTACGCGACCGCGACGATCAGCGCGTACCCGAAGACGAGCGCGCATCCCGGCTTCGTTACCGCGAGTTATCACCGCTGCGGCGCGAACTGCAACGATGGCGAGCATACCGTCATCCGCTGGGATGGCAACGGCAACACGACGCTTGCCCTCAATGGCCCGGATGACCGTGGGGCATTCAAGGCGGACTCCGCCAGTGGTCGCGTCTCGCTTACCGGGCCGCTCTATCGCGCGCAGGATGCGAACTGCTGCGCGAGTTACACGTATGCGCGCACGTGGATGTGGCAGAGTGAGAATCTCGTGCCGGAAAATCTCAATGTCCTGCCAGTGGGTGGCACTCATGCCCCGCCGCTCCCGCAATGGGTGCAACAAGCCGGTCCATCCCTCTTCACGTTCCTTGAACCCTTCTTTATGAACCCGCCGGACACCAATCTGATCGGCGCGGACTTCACGGACCCGACGACGGTGATTGATCTGAATGGCAATGCATGCATGGCCTCGCGGCAGGCGATTGGCAACGCGCTGCCCGGTATCACGATCCGCTCCATCGGTGGCCTCTGGCCGACCGATAATGGCGGCGACAAATTCACGCTTGATCTCAGCATTTCCGGTGGCGTGGCGCCGATGGCGCAGGCGGATACCTGCACGCTCGGTGGAAACGGCGTCGGGGGCTACGTCGTGACGATGCAACAGGGCAATGCGGGGTTCGTACTCACCTCTCTTCAGGCGGTCGCGCAGCCTTTCAAGGTCATTCCCGATACGGCGATCCGGGTGCCACCCGTCTAGTACGCACGCGACTTTGGCAGACCCAACGTATGGTTCGTCCATTGCGGCCACATCCGCTCCGCGCTCATCGCGCCGGGTGCGGGAATGCGTAGCGCCCGCATGTCGTTGTCCCTACTGCGACAGACAGCGACGCGGGCATCATGAAAGAGAGCGATCAACCATGCAGATCCGGATCGGCGCGCAGATTCAACCGCAACATGCGACCTATCAGCAGATGCGCGATGCGTGGCGGCGCGTCGAAGCGAGTGGTGCGGACACGCTCTTCAATTGGGATCACTTCTACCCACTCAGTGGCGATCCTGAAGGCGCACACTACGAGTGTTGGACGCTCCTCGCCGCGATGGCTGAAGTGACGAGCCGCGTCCAGTTCGGCGCACTCGTCACCTGTAATTCGTATCGGAACCCGAACCTGCTTGCGGACATGGCCCGAACGGTGGATCACATCTCCGGCGGGCGGGCGATTCTCGGCATCGGCAGTGGATGGGCAGAGCGTGACTACACCGAATATGGCTACGACTTTGGCACCGCACCGAGCCGTCTCAAAGACCTCGGTGCGGCGCTGCCCGTCATCCGGGAGCGGCTGGATAGACTGCATCCGCCGCCCGTGCGCGACGGCAAACTGCCGATCCTGATCGGTGGCGGCGGGGAGAAGGTGACGCTCCGCCTTGTCGCGCAGTACGCCGATATTTGGAACGGCTTCGGCGATCCTGCGGCCGCCGGGGCCAAGAGCCGCATCCTCGATGAATGGTGCCAGCGCGTCGGGCGCGACCCGGCCGCAATCGAGCGCTCCGTCTCGACCCGTACGTTTGATCCAGACACCGCCGAGCAGTACGTCCAGAACGGCATCACGCATCTGATTTTCGGCTCCAGTGGGCCGGACTACGATCTCGGCGCACTCGAAGCCGCCGTGCGCTGGCGCGATCAGCGGCAGGGATAAACGGGCAATCCGCGATGCGAACTCACTGCCAGGTTGCCAGGCATGCTGGCTTGACGTAACAATCATGTTCATGTAGGTTGTGTACGTACGACGTTTGTATCGAGAAGCGTGCGTCTGTCTCGTTCAGACAGGGGGTGGTATGGGGTTCGAGCGGCAGATTACTCGGCGGGCAGTGCTCCGTGTCGGCAGCCGTATGCTCATCGTTGCGACGGGTTCGACGCTGTACACGCTGCCGAAAGCGGTTAATGCCGAGCCATTTGCCACGCGCTTCACCTGGGAGCAACACGATATTCCCATCGGAGATACACCGTATCTCTCCCCCGTACTCCGCTCTGATATTCTCTTCAATGCCCTTGAGTCGCAGTGGGACGCCGCACTCCCACCCGGAGTGGCGTTGGATATTGCCGTCCGCACGAGTGCGGATGGCGATACATGG
The DNA here is from genome assembly GCA_030853625.1 of Chloroflexota bacterium. Taxonomy (GTDB): domain Bacteria; phylum Chloroflexota; class Chloroflexia; order Thermomicrobiales; family JALYUS01; genus JALYUS01. Next base: position 4,025 of record JALYUS010000203.1, on the reverse strand, counting down.
GGTGCGTGGCAGCATCTCCATGCGGATTCCCACGCGCGCGACCGCCGGGACACAGCAATTTTCGGCGATCTCATCATTGGTTCCCCCGCGCGTTTCGTGCAGTTCGCGGCCTCGACGCACGGCGGCGCCAACGGCGCCAACGCATCGCTCCGTTTCCTGCAACTCACTGCCGTCAACACGCTCGCATCGTCGAGCGATGGCGTCTTCCATACGGAGGCCGTGAGCGGCATCATCATCGTCCCACGCGCGGGATGGTCAGCCGATGAAAAGTTGCGCTTCGATAATGAGAATAAGGAGATCTGGCCGCCCGAATACCGGACAATCAAGAAAGTGATCGTCCATCACACCGTAACGCGCGATCCCGAAACGGATCCGCGCGCCACGCTGCGGGCGATTTACCAGTATCATGCCGTCTCTCGCGGTTGGGGAGACATCGGCTATAATTTCCTGATAGATCAGCAAGGCGTGATCTACGAGGGCCGGTTTGGCGGCAACAGCGTCGTCGGTGGCCATGCCCTGCAATATAATTGGGGCAGTATCGGTGTCGCGATCCTCGGTACGTACTCCGATCACATGATTCCGGACGCCGCACGGTCGTCACTGATGGCCCTGGTCCGCGCAAAAGCGAGCGATCTCGATCCGGTCGGCAAGAGTTTCTTCATTGATCGTGACAATGTGATGAACATCAGCGGCCACCGGGGCGTTATCAATACGAGTTGCCCCGGCGACGGGTTTTATCCGCACTTGAACAATGTCCGGCGCGAACTGAAGGGCTTGCCCCTTTGGACGGGCGATCCGAGTGCGGATCCCGTCGCGGCAAATCCGCCGGATGTCGTCAAGGCGCCGATTACCCAGAGCGGTCAGATAGATGCCACGTTGAGCGCGGTCTCCTGGGGGCCGACCAGTCTCTTCACCCGTGAAATGCTCACCGCGCGGATCACGATCAAGAATACCGGCTCCGCACCGATCGCCGCGCAGGACCCGCCGCCCGATTTTGTCTATACCGAGGGCGACACCTATGCGAAACGCGGCTTCACCGGCACGAAGGGTGGCGTCCGCATTGCGATGGGGCCCGAACTGCTGGCAAGCAGCGATCCACCCTATCGGTGGGGCATCGGGCGCACATTGCAACCGGGTGAATCAGCGACGATTGCCGTGGCCGTGCGTGCAGCGGTCGTCCAGCGCAGCCGCTTCGTCATCTCGATCATGCAAGATGGCGGTGGCCCGCTCGATACCGACGATGCCGTGCAAATCAGCATCCAGGCCAACCCGGCTGATCCGGCGGCAGCATCCGCCGATGCGGCAAGCAAATTCTTCAGCGAGACCAAGCACAACGTCGGCACGGACTTTCTCGCCTACTGGAATGCGAACGGTGGCCTCGTCCAATTTGGCTATCCGATCACAGAAACCTTCAACGACATCAATCCGGACGACAAGAAGACCTACAAGGTCCAATACTTCGAGCGCGCCCGATTCGAGGCGCATCCCGAAAAGGTCGGGACACCGTATGCGGTCGAACTGGGTCGCCTCGGCGTGACGGTCACGCAAGGCCGCGACAGCGAAAAAGCGTTCGCCCCTGTCGCGCATGTGGACGACACGGCGGACAAGCGCTTTTTCCCGGAGGTCAGCCACACACTCAGCGGCGCGTTCAAGACGTACTGGGACGCGCATGGCGGCCTACCGATCTACGGGCTTCCGCTCTGCGAGCCATTCGAGGAAAAGAGCGCGACCGACGGCCTGACCTATCAGGTGCAGTATTTCGAGCGAAACCGGTTCGAGTATCACCCGGAGACAAAGGGGATTGTGCTCGGCCTGCTCGGCAGCGAAGTGCTCCGGGGACGCGGCTGGCTCAACTAATCTCCCTCACCGTAACCATGTCCTGACATTCGGCTCTGCCGCTGTATGAGGGTATCGATGTATTCTATCAAGGGCGGCCCGAACACCTCCCCTACGCGGGAATCTTCACCGCTGATCATCGCTAACTGAACCGTATTGGGCTGAAGCCTGCTCCACCGATACCTGCCAATTGCTCTGTGCCAGTCCACGAGCCAAAGACGAGCGCCTGCACGAAGGCCGCACCGGTGAGCGTGGGCACACGCTGGATGAAACCGCTCTCGCGGGCAGCCTGATCGGCAACGGTCGTCATCAGGGGTTGCAGAGTAGTAGCAAGGTCGGCGACACTGACCATCGGACGCTCCTTCGTTGCTGCGATGATTCGACACCACCAGCATCTGCGAAGAGCGTTCACTTGTCTACATTGCCGCCGTAGGGGTGGTGCGCGCACCATCCCTACGTTGAATACTGTCAGAGTGTGTGCATAATCAGCCGCCACGGGCTGGGCATCTCGCCGACGGGCACTTCGATGAGCGTCGGTTCGCGCGACGCGAGCGCTTCGCGGAGTGTCCCTTGCAAGCCGTCGGGATTGTCGGCGCGCATGCCCGCGATGCCGAAGGAGCGGGCAAGGGCGACGAAATCGGGGTTCGTGAGATCGGAGGCGATCATCCGGCCACGATAGTTCTGCTGCTGGATACGCTTGACATTGCCGAAGGCGTTGTCGTTGAAGACGACCACCACGAGCGGAATGTCGTGGTGCTTCATTGTCGCCAGTTCCTGCACGTTGTACATGAATCCGCCATCGCCGGAGACGCAGACGACTTTCTTGTCCGGGTTGCCGACTTGCGCGCCGAGGGCGGTGGCGAAACCGCAACCGAGCGTTCCCTGGTAGCCGGGGCCGATCATCGTGCGCGGCTCGTAGACGGGGTAGCCCGCACTGGCGAAGAAGGAGATCTGGGTCACATCGTTGACGAGCATGCCGTCATCCGGCAATTCCGCCCGGATCGCCCGCGCGAAGGCATGTTGTGGCTGAAGTGCGAAGAGTTGCTCCGCCACGGCCTGCTTCAGCGCATTCAATTCCTCTTCGCGTGATGGACGCGGGCCGATGCCATCCAGATGGGCAATGAGTGCCGCCAGCCCCGCCTTCGCATCCCCAACGATGCCAATCGCCGGTGCGGGATCGCGCGCCACTTCCCGCTCGTCGGCATCAATGCGGATCACTGTCGCACCCGGCGGCACGCCCCATTCTTTTGGATGGACAAAGCGCGTGCCGACCGCGAGGACGACATCGGCCCCCGGCAGGAGCCGCTGCCCGGAGAGACCGGTGTGCGCCCGATACTGCCGGTCAGAGAGCGCGCCGCGCCCGTTGCTCGTCATCACCACAGGCGCTTCGAGCATAGCCGCCAGCGTCCGCAATTCCTCCCACGCCGCCGCCGAGAGCACGCCGCCCCCGGCACAGATCAGCGGCCGCTCCGCCCGCCGCAGCGCCGCTGCCGCCCGCTTCAACAGATCGGGATCGCCCGCCGAATGGACGATTGGCGCAGGATCGAGCAGGGTGACATCACCGGTCGCGGCCAGCGTATCCGGCGGAATCTCAATCTCCACCGGGCGCGGGCGACCGCTACGGATCTGTCGGAACGCCTCGCGCACGAGGCCGGGAATCTCCGGTGGCGTGATCGCCCGCCCCGCCCACTTCGTCACGGAGCCGATCATCTCCAGTTGATGGGGAATCTCGTGCAGTTGCCCGGCCCCCTGCTCGATCATCTGCGAGTTGATCTGTCCCGTGATGCACAGGACCGGCGACGAGCAGGCATAGGCGGTCGAGAGCGCCGCCGATGCATTGAGTAGCCCCGGCCCCGGCACGACCATGCATGTGCCGATCTTCCCCGTCGTGCGCGCGTAGCCGTCCGCCATGTACGCTGTCGCCTGCTCGTGCCGTGTGTGAACAATCCGCATGTGCTCCCGCTCGTCGTACAAGGCGTCGAACGCCGCGTCCAATTGCACGCCCGGCAGTGCGAAGATCGTCTCGATCCCCTCCCGCTTAATCGCCTGCACCAACGCCTGCCCGCCCGTCATCTCCGTCATGGGGAACCCTCTTTTCTAACCGCAGAGACGCAGAGGACGCAGAGAAAAGAAGAAGAAGGATTATCTTATCTTCTCTATTCTCCTTCCCTCTCTGCGTCCTCTGCGTC
>JALYUS010000190.1 GCA_030853625.1 Chloroflexota bacterium | reverse complement strand
TCTCGTGAGCGGGAGCAGTGGAACAAGGTCGCAACGAAGCGGCGATGAGAAGGGACTGGTACATGCGTCAACGATGGGGTGTCACGCTTTCGGTCGCGATGGTCGCGCTCTGGATCGGGACGATGGGCGTGCAGGCGGCCGCCGGCTACGCCTCGCCAATGATCGAAGCGGTCTGGCGGCACGGTGAGGGCATCCAGCCGAACTTCTGGGGGCCGCTTGCCACGGCAAAGGATGGGCAACCAGAGCAATATAAGGAAGCCCCGAATGGGAAGCGAACGGTCCAGTATTTCGATAAGGCGCGCATGGAGCAATTCGCCCCGGATGCCCGCGTGACGACGGGTTTGCTCGCCGTCGAGTTGAAGAGCGGAAAACTCCAACTCGGTGACGGTACGTTCGAGCAGCATGCCCCGGCGCAGATCAACATCGCGGGCGATCCCGGTACGGATGGGCTGACCTATGCCGATCTCAGTAAACTGGCCGAATATTACGACCCGAATAGTCCGAATACCTTTAGCGCGTATATCTACGGGGACAATCACCAGTTCACGCCGCTGATGGCGGAGAACGCCAAGCCGTATGCGGCGCAATTCGATGTGCCGTCCGGCGATACCTTCACCTATGTTGCGGACCCGTCCAATCACTATGGTCAGGTGGTGTACAGCCCGTTCCAGGATTTCATCAAGCGATTGACCGATGCGGGGATCGCGATTGACCAGACGCCCGGCTACCCGATCTCGCCGGTAATCATTGCGACCGTGCCAATCGGCGGCAAGGCGACGACGATCTTTGTCCAGGCCTTCGAGCGGCGCGTGCTAACCTACAACCCGAACAACGATCCCGCCTTCCGCGTCGAGTTCGGCAACATCGGGCAGCATTACTATCGCTGGCGCTACGGTGGATAGGTTTTCAACGAAACCGTGAAGATGCTGCCGACGGCGGGCGTGCTATCGAGAATGATCGTGCCGTCCATCAGGTCCACGAGTTGCCGCGCGACGGCGAGGCCGACGCCCGCGCCGGACTGAGTGCGCGTGTAATCGCTTTCGACGCGCGCGAAGGGTTCGAAGATGCGCGTGGCGTCTTTGGGCGCGATGCCGATGCCCGTATCCCGCACGGAGATTGCCACACTACCGCCCGTCACCGTCGCTGCGAGCGTCACCGTGCCGCCGGTCGGCGTGAATTTGTAGGCATTGACGAGGAAATTGAGGAGGACTTGCTGCAATCGCGCCGTGTTCGCGCGGGCCGGGGGCAGGTTCGCGGGGATGGCGAGCGCAAATTGCAGGTTTTTACTGTGCATCAGGGCTTGGACGGCGCGCTCGCACCAGTGAATGACCGTTGTCAGATCCACGCTCTCCAGGGCAACAGTGAGGCGGCCCGCACCGAGTTGGACGATGTCCAGCAGGTCGTTCACCTGCGTGAGGAGCAGTCCGCCGCTTGCGACGATATCTTCCGCCATGCCGCGCCGCCGGGCCGGGCCGAGCGCATCATTCTCCACGATGATATGGGCGAAACCGAGGATCGCTGTCAGCGGTGTGCGCAGTTCGTGTGAGACCGTGGCAAGGAAGTCATCCTTCTGTCGCGTTTCCGCTTCGAGCGCATTGAGCCGTGTCGTCAGTTCCTGATAGGCGCGCACCTTGACGATTGCGCGGCCTGCATGGGCGGCGGCGCTCGTCAGCGTTGCAAGAGCGGTTTCGTCGAGCGATGCGCGCGCGCCGCATGCCGCCGCGTAGAGCGTGGCGACGATTGCACCTTCGACCACGACCGGCGCAGCAGCGAGCGTGTGATACCGCTGAGTAATCGCCGCACCATCGAGCGGTATCTCGCGCAGATGGTAGATGCGTGACTTGTCGGGCGGCATGGCGTCCGACCCGGCCAGGCTCGCGCATGCTACGAAGAGCGCGGCGACTGCCCCATCCGCGTCGGCGGTGCGCGATGCATAGGCGACGAGTTCGCCACGTCCCTCAGCGCGCGTCGCCACACCGGCGCTGTCCGACCACCCGGCCGTGTGTTCCGCCAGCGCATCGAAGATCGCGCGCTCGTTATCGGCAGTGTGACAGGCATCGGCAGCGGCGGCGAGATACGCCGCGTCCCGCGCGGCTCGTTCCCAGTCCGTGTGTCGTCCGTTCGTCATCGCCGGGCCATGCGACTGCTCGTGGGCAAGCCGCTGAGGAAGACTGCGAATCGTATCGGTATGCGCTGTATGCTGCTCACGTTCGTCATCGTGCTGCCGCGCGATGCGGTCAATCGCGGTCGTCGGCGTCCTGATTGGCTCGTGCCGTCCCGTATCCATTGCCATCGTTACTCCCAATTTCTACTGTATTTGCCGACGCAAAAGAGATGCGGGATACAATCGGATGGATACTTAAATCGTCGCAAATGCCCTGACCGAGCCGGAGCCGCCATTCGTGCGATGCCGTGATTCCCCGGTCACTGAGGTTAACGAGATGATACCGTATTTTGTGACGAGAGGATGAAATTATATCGAAGCCTACGTTGCGTCAGAGTGGGACGCTGATCGGCGGCTTGTTGTGATCGTGCGGGATCGGTACAATCAGGATTGAGTGAGGGGGGTAGTGGGCTGAACAGACGCATCGAGCAACGGCGATATCACGGGACGGGCGGCGGAAACCGGCGCGCGGGGCGGACATTGCTCGCGCTCGTCGTGATGGGCTTCGTCGTCTCGGTGGCAGTTTGGCGCAGTTCGCCGTCCGCCCCGCTTCTGGGGCCACCGACCGCGCTCCCCACTGCTGGTATGCCAACGGCTGTCGCCCATCGTGACACCCCTCCCGCGCGCGACCTTCCTACCCTGCCCAGTCGGCCCGGCCTGGCACAGACGCTCGGCCCAATGGTGGATCAGACGATCGCGCGGTACCAGCCGCAGGGGATTACCGGCGTCGGCCTCGTGATCGCGGACGGTCGGGCGGAGGATACAATTGAGCGCAATGCGGACGATCTCTTCGCGGCGGGGAGCCTCTATAAACTCTTTCTCCTCTGGCGCACGCAGGTGGAAATCCGGCAACACAAGTTATTCGACGATTCGGAACTGACCCTGAACGCGCAGAATGACGATTCGGAGGAGGATGGCTACTCGCTCGGCGCGTATGGTGACACGGTCAGCGTCACCGACTTGCGGCGATTGATGATTACGGCGAGCAGCAACACCGCCGCCCAGGTGCTTGGGCAGTATTTGGGCTGGGGAACGGTGGATCAGTTACTGCGGGCGCATGGATTCACGGCGACGGTCGTCTCCGGGCAGGCGCGCACGACGCCGCGCGAGGTGACGCGCTTCTTCGATGGTCTGG
>JALYUS010000174.1 GCA_030853625.1 Chloroflexota bacterium | reverse complement strand
CCGTACCGCCGAGTTCATGCACCCTGGCAACGGTCGCGTCACTGTCCGCTACCACGAAGTAGGTTAGCCAGTTCGGCGGCACGTCCGCCGGGAACTGGCTGCCCATCACCATCCCGCCGGCGATGCTGCGGCCATCGAGTTGCCATTCCGTGTAGGCGTCGGCGCCTTCGCCGTCCGTCTTTGCCGTCCATGGGAAGACCCTGGTGTAGAAGGCTTTGGCGGCGTCCATGTCGCGCGTGTCGAGTTCGTTCCAGCCGAACGATCCCGGCTCGTTGACGGTCTGCGCACCCGTGTGCTTCCCCGGCTGCCAGAGACCGAAAAATGCGCCCGTCGGGTCCTGGAAGATGGCCATCCGCCCGAGATCCATCACGTCCGTCGGCGGGAAAATCACCTGCCCGCCGTTGTCCCGAATCGCCTGCGCCGTGGCGTCGGCGTCGTCAACGGAGATATATGTGCCCCACGCGGGGTGCTGATCGGGGGACATGGTCGGGACCGCGCCGCAGACCAGTTTTCCGTTCAGCGTGAAGTTGGTATACCCGCCCATCTCCGGATGGGTCATCGCCTCCCAGCCAAACAACCCGCCATAGAAGACTTTCGTCGCCTCCATATCTGGTGTGCTGACATCAACCCAACTCGGTGTTCCTGGCGTGTACGCAGACATCTCCACCATGGCCTATCCTCCTTGCAACGAAACGATCACGGAACACCGGTAGAATAGAACATATGTTCGCCGATGTCAAGTCCTCTCTAACGACGATACATGCGTCTCACAGATCGTCAGTCCATCGTCGCTGCGGACATGGCGAGCCGGCTACCGGATCAATATCGCTCGGCAATCTCCCGGCTTTGCGGCGCATGCAATATCCTGTAAAGTAGCGCTCGGCGCAATCCGCAGTACAATTCCTGCCGGGGCTTCCTTGCGTCGTGGTAGCCGGTCATACCGATAGCGTTGCCGGAAGAAAGGAGTAGGAGAATGTCGAGAGTGACTACGAAGGGAAAGTGCTGTTTCTGTCAATCTGCGTACAGCAAGTCCGGCATGGCGAAGCACCTCCAGACGTGCAAGGCGAGACAGCTAGCGGAAAGTGATCCTGGCGGCAGGAAAGCACGTCAGGGTCGGCTCTTGCATCTGATGGTTTGGGGCCGCTATGCCTCGATGTACTGGATGCACCTCGACGTACCGGCGGATACGACCCTGACCACGCTGGACCGTTTTCTTCGCGACACCTGGCTGGAGTGCTGCGGACACCTGAGCGCCTTCCGGATCGCCGGGGATTCCTATGTCTCGTATGGGGATTCGATATACGGACTCGATGACCGGAGCATGCGTGGGGTGAAGATTGGCGAGGTACTCCAGGTTGGCGACCAATGTACCCACGCGTACGATTTCGGTACCACCACAGAGTTGAGCCTGCGGGTGATAGCGGAACGGGAAGGGCGGATCGGGAGCGCGCCGGTTGCCGTCCTGGCACGCAACGAACCGCCGCACATTCCATGCGATCTGTGTGGGCAGGAGGCAACGCAGATATGCACCCAGTGTCTCTATGAGGGTGCGGGCTGGTTCTGCGATGCCTGTGCCAAAGCCCACGCATGCGACGAGGAGATGTTTTTGCCGGTCGTCAATTCACCGCGCGTCGGTATGTGCGGCTATACCGGCTGACGCAACGATCCAGACAGGGACGGACCAGGCCGATGTCAGAATCATGTGTTGACGGCGGTTCTGCGCCGTCGCTACACTGGCGACAGCGTTACGTAGATCGAAAGAAAAGGGGAAGCCCGATGCCGATGTACGAGTACTTCTGCCCCGATTGCAACGTGCGATTCGAGAAACTGATCCGCCATGCCACGCCGGAGAATGCCGAGGGCGGCATCGCCTGCCCGACGTGCGAGCAGACCGACACGCGCCGCGTCCTCTCCGTCGTCGCGGCAGTCACGTCGAGCGGAAGCAGCATGCAGATGGATGGCGGATGCTGCGGCGGCAGTGGCGAGGGCTACTGCGCCTGCGGCATGAACCGGAACTAAGCGATGAAAATCACCGATGTCAAAACCTTCCTGATCCACGACCCGGACCGACCGGAGCGGAACTACTCGTTCGTCAAGGTCTACACCGACGAAGGGCTGACCGGGCTGGGCGAGGCGGGCATCAACGGCAAGGAACTGGCGCTCGAAGGGTTGGTGAAGACCTATGCGCCGCTCCTCGTCGGCATGGACCCGTCGCGCATCGAGCACATCTGGCAGACGCTCTGGCGCGGCCAGTTCTTCCGGGGCGGGCATGTCCACGGCGCCGCCGTCGCCGCGATTGACCTCGCGCTCTGGGATTTGCGCGGCAAAACGCTCGGCGTGCCGGTCTATGACCTGCTCGGTGGCCGAACGCGCGACTACGCCCGCTGCTACTGCCACGTCCAGCGGCGCGACACCACCGAGGGCGGCGACAGCCATCGCATTGGCATTGACTCGATGGTGGCGTACGCCAAAGCGCAGGTCGCGGATGGCTGGCGATTCGTTCGCTTCGGCGTCGGTGAGGGCGGCACGCAGGAGCGGGACGGCATCTACGAGCAAGCGAAGGCGATGCGCTGGACAGTGGACGCTTTCACCGCGCTGCGCGAGTCGCTCGGCCCGGAGATCGAAATCTGCGCGGACTTCCACCAGCGCACGACGCCGCCCTACGCCATCCAGATCGCCCGCGCGCTCGAACCCCTGCGCCCCTTCTTCATCGAAGATCCGCTACGCGCCGAGAACGCCGCCGAACTCCGCTATCTGCGCCAGCACATCAGCGTCCCGATTGCCACTGGCGAGCAGTTGGCGAGCAAGTGGGAGTGGCAGACACTGATCGAAGAAAGCCTGATGGACTACTGCCGTGTGGACCTCTGCATCTGCGGGGGGCTGACGGAGGCGAAGAAGATCGCCGGGTGGTGCGAGACGCACTACATCGAACAAGCGCCGCACAACCCGCTCGGCCCGGTCTCCACGGCGGCGTGTTTGCACTTCGACCTCTCGACACCGCTCTTCGCGGTGCAGGAACTGACGTGGCGCCCGGAGATCATCGCGGACATCGTGCAGACGGATATGCGGCTGGAAGGTGGCAACCTCTACAGCGGTGGTACGCCCGGCCTCGGCGTCGAGCTGAACGAGGAAGCGGCGGCGGCCTATCCCTTCCAGATGCCCGGCCTGCGCATTCTCCGCCGCGAGGATAACTCGGTCTCGGACTGGTAAGGAAAACGCTTGAACCGCAAAGACGCAAAGGACGCAGAGGGATACAGAGAGAAAAGGATTCCACTGCTCACGATCGTGGCGCTTCTGGAAGATATGCCAGAAT
>JALYUS010000167.1 GCA_030853625.1 Chloroflexota bacterium | reverse complement strand
CAGGGGAGTGGAGCGTGAACGACGGGCGACTGCTGTTCGGGCGGGTGATGTGCGCGTTCGGGGCGGAGGGGAGCGTCGCGGCGATGGAAACCGCACACAGCCTGCTCGCCGTCCTGTTCGCCGCCCCGGACGCGCAGCCGCCCGCGCTGTGGCCGATGGGGAGGCCGGACGCGACGCTGGCGGGTGTGCTCGCGGTTGAGGTGCGCTACGTGGAGCCGGAAGACCGCGCCCCGTTCGGCTTCCATTGCCTGCGCGACTGAGCCGGGATGGAGAGGAGACAGCGATGCGACCCTACGCGATCGTCGGGGAACTGCTGCTCTCCGACGGCACGACCTATACGAGATTGGCGACCTATCAGGCACCTGATATGGAAGAGGCGCTGCGCCGGGCGGCGACGGTCGTCGGGCGATGGCGCGAGGAAAGGATCGTCGGCCATCCCGACGCGACGGTGCGGGCCGTCATCGCGGTGCAGGTCGGCGAGGACCATGCCGCGTCGGGGCGCGCGTCAGATGGTACGCAGGATGAGGAGGAACGCGAGCAGTGCCAGGAGGAACCACCACGATTCCCGCACGAGCAGGGCGGCGCGCTCCGCATCGGTCGGATCATGTTCGGGGGTCGCGTCGTCGCGTCTGGTGTGCATTGCCATGCCCTTTCCGTTGTGATGCTTATCATCCGTGTCCTTATAAACCGTAGACGATGCGACCGCAAGCCCGCACCGTGGGCGCATGGAAAATATTGTCGTTACCTTGGGGAAACGGATCCGGGCATTGCGGCTACGGACGGGGCTGTCGCAGGAGCGGTTCGCGGCGCGGGCGGGGCTGGACCGGACGTACTACGCGGGGATCGAGCGGGGGGAGCGGAACCCGTCGGTCAAGCAACTGGCCAAGATCGCTGCAGCGCTGGGTGTATCGATCGCGGCGTTATTCACCGAGCATGAACAAACGACGTAAGTGTCATACATATCCCTTTAGATTTGCCGCCCTGAGAGGAACCTCTCGATTGTCGTGTATGGTATGATGATTGAGAGGAGGGTCTGACCGATGGTCCGCACGCTCGATATCCCACGCGCCGACGAACCGCCTCCGCCGCGCGACGCGGCGCTTCTCACGCTGCCCGCCGCCGCCGAAATCCTCAATGTCGATCAGGTCTATCTCGTCCGATTGCTGGATGCCGGGATGATTCCCGCCGCTGGCACGGGAGGGCGGCGACGTGTGTGCCGGGAGGATCTGCTCGCGTACAAGCAGGAGCGGGACGTCGCACGGCAGCGCGGCCTCAACCGGCTGCTCGACGAGAGTCTTGCTGCGGGGCTGGACGACGTGGACTACGACGCCATCGCCGATCCGGCCTGATCGCCGCTCGTGCCCGCCCCCCGTGTCCTGCTCGATGCCAATGTGCTTATCCCGCTCAATCCCCGAGATGTGATCCTCGCTGCGGCAAATACCCCCGCGCCGCTCTGTCGCGTGTTTTGGACTGAAACGATCCTCGCTGAGACCGAACGCAATTTCCCGAAGGCGATCCGGCGCGGTGATGCGGCGGAGAAGGCGGTGCGGGCGACCGCGCTTGTGACCGAATTGCGAACGACCTTCCCCGACGCGCTGATCGCTGGCTATGAACCGCTCATCGAGCAGATGCAGACGACCGATCCTGAGGATCGGCATGTCGCGGCAGCGGCGGCATACGCCCAGGTGGATGCCATCGTCACCTTCAATGTGCGCCACTACCCGCCGATCACATTCGATGCTATGCCGCTTCATCCGCAGGTACTCACCCCCGACGTTTTCCTGATGCAACTCTTCGGGATCGCGCCGACCGTCCTGCACGCACGGCTGCAGGTGCAGGAGATGCGGGGTAAGGCCTACGACCCTGATGTGACCGTGCGTCGGATCCTCGAGCGGATGGCGCCGCGATTGCCACAATTCGTTGACGCGATGATTGCCTGGGTGGATGAGCAGGTGCGGGCCGAGGAGGACTGATGTACGCTGTTCTCGTGCCGAGAAGCAACGTTTCGCTGATTGGGCTGGATAAGCCCTGGACTTCACCGGTACGGTCAATGTGCGATAGACAACGAACCGATCTCACCGGAACAGGGGAATCTCGGTAACCATCAATTGTCGGTTAAGAAACCTTATGCGTCTTGCTGTTTCTTCGTGATAGAACGGTCAGTTTGGCTCTTCCCATGCCCCATGCAGCGGTTCCCATCGAGCGCGATCCGAGACCGTCCCGGCAAGGATCGGAT
>JALYUS010000149.1 GCA_030853625.1 Chloroflexota bacterium | reverse complement strand
GAGGCGAGGCGGGTGATCGCGGCGGTCAACTCGACTGACCCGACGCCGGGGAGGGCCATGCTCGCACGGACGGCGAGGAGGAGTGCCAGCGTCTCGGGAAGCGTGAACCGAATGCCAGGGACGGCTGGCAGGGGATCGAAGTAGTAGCCGGTGTGGGCGGTGCGCACCTGCCAGTGGAGGCCATGCCGCATGACCGTAAGGTCGCTCGTGATCTGCCGCTCGCTGACCTCATAGTGAGCGGCGAGGCGCTTGCGCGTCCAGTGGCGCGGCGCGGAGGCGATCCGCCAGGCAATATCGAGCAGGCGGGAGACACGGCGGGTCTCGTCAAGACGCCCCATACGAAGTTCACTTTCTCCCCTTCGTGCGGGGATGGGAAACGACCGTGTCCCAGTTGAGGGAAGTGTACGTGATGCAAGGGGAAGACAGGGGTTCCCCTTTACATGCGACAAAACGTCGCCGTGGATCTTCCGCAGAGGGAACGGAGCGATTGTCGTCTCTTGCTGCCCGGATTGCTTGTCGGATACGCGCCATCGTCCGGGAATGGTAGGGACTTGACAGCACCCGCTTGATGAATTAACATTCATTTTATGAAAGAGGATTCACTCACGGCTGAGAAACCGAGACGAGATGACGGAGATGGGCGTAGCGCGCGGCGGCGGGCGCGGACGCGCGCGGACCTGATCGCGGCGGCGCGGCGGGTCTTCGCGGCGCGTGGGTTCCACGACGCGAGTATTGCGGACATCACGGCGGCGGCGGATGTGGCGGTCGGCACATTTTACGTTCATTTCCGGGATAAGGATGAGGCGCTCGCGGTGCTTCTCGACGAAGGGCTGGACGGATTTCGCCTCCATGTGGCCGCTGCGGTGCAGGCCGCGCCGCTCGAACGGGCAATCCCGGCCTTGATCCACGCCACCTTTCACTATGCCTACCATCACCGCGAACTTTTCACGATTCTCCTCACCGGGGCCGGATTGACGCATGGGCTGCGCGCGCGGGATGAACTCGCAAACGCTCTGATGCGCCTCCTTGAGAGAGTGAACGGGAGCAGCGAACTCGCGACATTCAACATCCCGCTGCTCGCACGCATGATGAGCGGCGTGCTCGCACAAGGAATCCTCTGGTGGTCGGACCATGACGATCCCACTCCCGACGCTATGACCGCGCAAGCGCTGCGTCTGTTGCGGTACGGGTTGCCTGCCACACTGCTGGGAGCGGATGATTCCGGCTCGTCGCCGTCGTTGATTTCGTGAAGTATGTTGGGTGAGGAGGGCATCATGGCGTCGCTCGGTCGGTTCGCGGTGCGGTACCGCTATCTCGTCATCGCCTTCTGGCTCGTGCTGGCGGTCGTCTGCATTAAGGCGTTTCCATCGCTGAACAATGTGGCGCAGACGGACAACAGTTCATTTCTGCCGGGCAGCGCGCCGATCAAGCAAGCGGCGCAACTCGCGACGCCCTTCCAACCGGCGAAAGGCTCGACCGCCGTCCTTGTCGCGGTACGGGAGGATGGCAGGCTGACGGCGGACGACCAAACGGCGATCGGCACCATTGAAGCGGCGATTGGGAAACTGCCGCATGTCACATTCGTCCGCGATCAGGGCATGGCGGCGGATGGCAGCGTGCAACGCGCGCTCGTCGCCGTGGACGCGCAACCGTCGAGCGCGGCGGGCCAGGATGCGGTGGACGCGATCCGCGCGCGTTTCACATCGAGCGCCACAGCGCCGGGTCTCGCACTCCACCTGACCGGCCAACTGGCGAGCAATGTAGATACGGCGCGTGCGGCCGCGCGGGCAAATCGCGTCACGCAGATCGCCTCGAATATCGTGATTCTCTTGATGCTCTTCATCACCTATCGTGCTGCCGTCGCGCCGTTCGTGACGCTCATTCCGGCGGTCCTGGCGCTGCGCCTCGCCGGGCCGGTAATCGCGCAAGGATCGTTGCACGGCTTGCAGGTCTCCAGCGTCACGCAGGCGATTCTCACGGTCCTCATCCTCGGCGCGGGGACGGATTATGGCCTCTTCCTCATCCTGCGGATGCGCGAGGAATTACGTCGTGGCCACGATCCGCACGAAGCGGTCGTGCAGGCGGTGACGCACGTCGGCGAATCCATCTCGTTCTCCGCCGGGACGGTGATCGGCGCGCTCCTCTGCCTCCTGATCGCCTCCTTCGGGTTGTACCGCGGCCTCGGGCCATCGCTCGCGATCGGTGTCGGCCTGATGCTGCTCGCCGCGCTGACGTTTCTTCCCGCGCTGCTTGCTATTATCGGGCGGGCTGTCTTCTGGCCGGGGAAGATCGTCGCGGGGGAGGAACCGCGCAACGCATGGGGTCATCTCGCCGGGCGGATCGTCGAACACCCGGTCATGACGCTCGTCGCCGGGCTTACGCTCTTTGGTGGGTTGGCGCTCGGCGCGTTCGGCTTCGCTTCCGGTGGCTTCAATGCCGGAAATGTCGGCCCGAATGGCAGCGATTCCGCGCTCGGCACGGCGGCGCTGACCGCGCACTTCCCGCCGGCCATCGCGAACCCGACGATGGCGCTCGTGCAGTTTCCGACGTCCGTCTGGACCAATCTCGCTCTCGTGCAGCAGGCGCAGCAGCAACTGAGCCAGCAACCCGTCTTCGCGTCCGTCAATGGGTTGCTCAACGCGAATGGCACGCCAATCGCGCCGGAGCAACTTGCCGCGCTCTATCAGCAACTCGGTCCGCCCGCCGCGCTACCGCCGACGCCACCGACGAGCGCGATCCCTCTCGCTACCTATACCGCGTATCGCGCCTCAGCGCAGTTTGTCAGCCCGGATGGCCGGACGGTGCAGTTCTTCACCACGCTGGCGGCGGGCGATCCATCCAGCCCCGCCGCCTTGCAGGCGACGCCGGCCATCCGCCGGGCGATTGCCAGCGTCGCTCGCACGGTCGGCGCGACGAACAGCGGGCTGACGGGCCAGGCGGCGGTTGCGTACGATGTCAGTAGCGTCTCGACGACCGACCTCCGCCATATCCTGCCGGTCGTCCTCGTCCTGATCGCACTCCTGCTCGGTGTCGTGATGCGTAGCTTCATCGCGCCCATCTATCTCGTCCTCAGCGTCGCCCTCTCGTATTTTGCGACGCTCGGCCTCGCGGTGTTCATCTTCATGGTGATCGGCGGCGCGGGCGGGCTGAACTTCGTGCTTCCCTTCCTGATGTTCGTCTTCCTGATGGCGCTCGGCGAGGATTACAACATCCTCGTTATGAGCCGCATCCGCGAAGAAGCGAAGAAAGGGACGCTCCACGACGCGGTTGCCCACGCGCTCAACGCGACGGGAACGACCGTGACGTCGGCGGGGATGATCCTCGCGGCGACGTTCGGCGTCGCGGGTATCCTCGCCTCGACGGAGCAGTTGCGGCAACTCGGCATCGGCATCGCGCTCGGCGTCGTGCTCGATACGTTCCTCGTTCGCACGCTGCTCGTCCCCTCAATCGTCGTACTGCTTGGCCGATGGAATTGGTGGCCGTCTGCCCTCGCGCGCCGCACGCATGCCGCCTCGACGCCCGATATCGCGGCGCCACCGGCAGTGAGCGGTGCGCGCGGGTAAGCCGTTGGCCCGGCGAGATCATCACAGCAGCGCGGCGAGCGTCGTGCCGAATCGTTCGATCTCCTCTTCGCTGTTGTAGTAGTGAACCGAAGCGCGCACCATCTCAGTGAGGCCGCGCGCTTCCATGTCGAGGCGCGTGCCGGCGCGGCTCGTGAACGAGACATTGATGCCGCGCGCGAGCAGCGCCGCCACGAGCCGCGCCGGTTCGTGCCCCGCGACGGTGAAGGTGACGATGCCGCACTGTTCCGCACCGATGTCGCGCACCGCGACGCCCGGCAGATCGCCCAATCGGTCCCGCAGCAGCGCCGCGAGCGACCGGATGCGCGTCCACGTCGTGGCGATGTCCCATTGGCGGGCATAGTCAATCGCGACGCCGAGGCCGATCTTCGTCGCGTAGTTCGTCTCCCAATTCTCGAAGCGGCGGGCGTCCGGGCGGATTTCGTAGCGATCGCGTGCCACCCAGGTCGCGGCGTGGTCGTCGAGGAAGGGCGGTTCGAGCCGTTCGAGCAGCGCCCGGCGCACAGAGAGAAAGCCCGTGCCACGCGGGCCGCGCAGATACTTCCGCCCCGTCGCGGAGAGCATGTCGCAGCCGATCGCGTCCATATCTACCGGCAGTTGCCCGACGGACTGACAGGCGTCGAGCAAATAGGGGATGCCCGCCGCCCGCGCCACTCGCCCGACCGCCGCTGCCGGATTGACGAGGCCGCCATTCGTCGGCACATGCGTTATGGCGATCAGTTTCACGCGGTCATCTATCGTCCGCCGGAGCGCGTCCACGGAGAGTTGCCCCGTTTCGTCGTTTGGGATCGCTTCGATGATCGCGCCCGTCCGCGCAGCGACCTGCAAATAGGCGATGTAGTTGCTGGCGTACTCCGCCATCGCCGTGAGGATGCGGTCACCGGGGCGGAGGGGCACGGAGTAAAACGCCATATCCCACGCGCGAGTGGCGTTCTCGACCACCGCGATCTCGTCTCGCGCGCAGCCAATCAGGGCGGCGGCGGCATCGTAGACGTGCTCCACCGCGTCGTGCGCCGCGTCTGCCGCCTCGTACCCGCCGGTGCGCGCCTCCCGTTCCAGATGCGCGATGATCGCGTCCAGCACCGGCTGGGGCATCAGCCCCGCGCCCGCATTGTTGAGGTGGACGACATGCGCGCAGCCCGGTGTTTCCGCCCGCGCCCGCGCGAGATCGAACGTCATCGTCGGCTCCTCTCGTCTCGTCGGTTGGTTGCCACAGAACTTAGAACCTGCTCCACCACAGGGGCGCGCGGCGGCTTCGCAGTATCGCGGCATAGACCATGGCGGCAATGGGGAGGCTCACGGCAAGGCCGACGACGACCCAGAGCGCGGCAACGGTGATCGTACCGAGGGTACGGCCATCGTCGAGCAGTGCGCGGGGATCGAACAGGTCGGTGACGAGCGGGCGGATTTGCCAGAGTGAGAGCAGCCCGATCACCAGGCCACCCGCCGCGAGCGCCGCGCCGATGGCAAGCACGAAATCGAGCGCGCGCACGCGAAACGCCGCCGCCTGGCGCGGCTCGGCGTACACACCGGCCATCACGCGCGCCAGTACCATGGGCGGCACGGGCGTATCGGCGCCGCGCGCCATCGCCCCGAAGGCGAGTTCGTCCTCGTATGCGGCGGCGCAGGCCGGGCAGGCGGAGAGGTGGGCGCGCACGGCGGCTTCCTCAGTGGCGAGCAGGCGGCGGCGGATGTATTCGGGCAGCAGTGCGACGATCTCGCTACAGGTCATGCCGCACCCCCTTCGGTCGCCAGCACGGTACGGAGCGCTGCCTTCGCGCGGAAAAGATGCGTCTTTACCGTTCCCATCGGCAAATCGAGGATGGCGGCGATCTCCTCATAGGTGCAATCCCGCCAGTAATAGAGGTCGAGGACGAGCCGGTACGCGGGCGTCAAGCGGTTCATCGCCGCCATGATCCCTTCCCGCCGCTCCTGCCGCAGGATCAGCGCGGGCGGTTCCTCGCCTTCAGGTACGGGGATGGCATCAGCGGCGCTCGGCTCCGCGAACGTCGCGGGATGAACGATACGACGGCTGAGGCAAACGTTGTAGGCGATGCGGTAGAGCCAGGTGCTGAACTTCGCCTCCGCCCGGAAGCCGGGTAGGCTCCGCCACGCGCGCAGAAACGTCTCCTGTGTCATGTCTCCCGCTTCCTCCGGGTCGCGCGTCATGCGGAGCGCGAGATTGTAGACACCCGTCTGGTTCCGTTCGACCAACCGGGCGAAGGCGTCATTGTCCCCCGCCTGCCCGCGCCGGACCAATGTCTTCTCGTCCTCCACCGGCGCGGCCTGCGGGGTCCAACTCCGGGTCAGTTGCCGTG
>JALYUS010000127.1 GCA_030853625.1 Chloroflexota bacterium | reverse complement strand
CGGAACGGGATCGGTGGAGAACATCCGCACGCTGCGCCGCGTGCGCATCGTGTCAAGGAAGGCCCGCGAGCGCGCGAGGCTTTCCGCGACGGGCATCCGCTGGAAATTGAGCGGCACCGGCTCGTACGACGCATCTTCCTCCTCGGCGACAATCTGCGTTGTGCGCTCCATACTATTCCTCCATGAAAGTGATTGAACGACAAAGACGCAAAGAGCGGATTTACCGCTGAGGACACAGAGCGCGCAGAGAACGCAGAGAGGAACAGGGAAAAGAAGGAAGCCCAGAGAATCCAAACTCCTTTCTTCTCGTATTCCTCTGCGCTCTCTGCGCGCTCTGTGTCCTCTGCGTTAAATCCGCTCTTTGCGTCTTTGTCGTTCAATCGCTTTCATGGAGGAATAGTATGGAGCGCACAACGCAGATTGTCGCCGAGGAGGAAGATGCGTCATACGAGCCGGTGCCGCTCGATTTCCAGCGGATGCCCGTCGCGGAAAGCCTCGCGCGCTCGCGGGCCTTCCTTGACACGATGCGCACGCGGCGCAGCGTGCGGATGTTCTCCACCGATCCCGTTCCGTACGAACTGATCGAGAACGCGGTCGCGGCGGCCGGCAGCGCGCCCTCCGGTGCGAACTGCCAGCCGTGGACCTTTGCGGTCGTCGCCGATCCCGCGCTCAAGCAGCGTCTGCGCGACGCGGCGGAGGATGAGGAGCACGATTTCTACGACCATCACATCTCGGATGAGTGGCGCGCTGCCCTCGCCCCGCTCGGCACCGATTTCCGCAAGGCGCACCTGACGGAAGCGCCGTACACCGTCGTCGTCTTCGGTCATGCCTACGGCCTGGCGCAGATGCCGGATGGGACGGAACGGCAGTTCAAGCACTATTACATGCCGGAGTCCGTCGGCATCGCGGTCGGTTTCTTTCTCGCCAGCATCACGCATGCGGGGCTGGTCGCCCTCACGCACACGCCCAGCCCGATGGCCTTTCTCGCGGAGACATTGGGACGCCCGCGCAATGAACGCGCCTATGTCGTCATCCCGGTTGGCTACCCTGCCGCGCACGCGACGGTTCCGAAGCATGCCCTACGGAAGAAGCCTCTGGATGAGATTTTGGTGCGCTATTGAGAGGCCAGAGAGAATGAGGCATGTGATCGCTCCACGCCACGTGCGACGAATCTGGATGAGTATGCTCGCGCTCGCCCTGGTTGCCTGTGGCGGTGCGGCGCAACAGCCATCCCCGCAACCGACAGCCAGCGCCACAGCACCGACCGCGCTCCCCACGCTCACGGCAACCGCGACGGCGCCTCGCGCCGTGACCGCCTCGCCACAGTCTCCGGCGACAGCGGCATCAACGCGCACAGCCGCGCCCGCAGTCACGCAGACTGGCGTAACACCCGCGCCACTACCGGCATCACCCGGTCATGTCTTCCTCATCATCATGGAAAATCGTGACGCCACGAGCATTCTCAACAATCCACGCGCCCCCTACATCAATCAACTCGCCACGCGCTACGCGAGCGCCGATCACTACTATGCCATCCGCCATCCCAGTCTCCCCAACTATCTCGCCCTGATCGGCGGCGATACATTCGGGGTAGATTCGGATTGCACCGATTGCTTCCAGTCGGCCCCGAATCTGGTGGACGCGCTGGAGGCGAAAGGGAAGACCTGGAAGAGTTATCAGGAAGACATGCCCAGGCCCTGCTTCCTCGGCGAAGGAACCGGGAAATACGCGCTCAAGCACGATCCCTTTCTCTACTTCACCGATGTCCGCACCAATCCGGCCCGCTGCAATCGCGTCGTGCCGCTCACGCAGTTCGACACTGACCTCACAAGGGGAAATGTGCCGGATTTTACCTGGATCACGCCGAATCTGACCAACGACATGCACGACGGCTCAATCGCAGACGGCGATACATGGCTGGCGACCTTCGTGCCGAAAATCCTGCAATCCACTGCCTGGAAAGAGCAGGGCGAACTGATTATTACGTGGGACGAGGGAGAAGGGAACGCGGGGTGCTGTGGCGTCGCGACGGGCGGGCGCGTTCCCCTGCTCGTCATCACGCCGAATGGACAGGCGGGATACCACATCGCGCCATCACTGACGCATTACAACCTGCTGCGCACCATCGAGGACCATTGGGGACTCGCACGGATCGGGCACAGCGGCGATGCCAATGTCCAATCATTCCCCGATCTGGCGCGGGGTGGATAACCCTCGGTAGATAGATGCTGAACGGTGGTCATGCTGCCCAGCGCGAGGCGCCCGGCAATGCAGCAGTTCCGCCATGCCCCCGCCGTGATCGCTGCTCACAGCGCCCCTGCCTCCCGTTGCGGGGTTCGGGGTACGCGCCATCCGGCACCCCTGCCTGACATCGGCCGCGAACCCCTCCACCACGACGAGCAGCGGCCACCCGCCCCCTTGCCGGGTAGTCGGGGGTGGGACAGACGACGGCGTGCGGGTTCATCGCATCGTCTTCTTGAGCAGAGCGATTCTATCGGACGCGCATTTCCCTGTCTCATCCCGCTACTCCACCGTTCCTCATCCACCTACCAGTGAATCATCCCTTTTCCGAATTCAGTTCACCTGCCGTCGGTCCACGACGCGGACGGCTTTGCCGACCTCAATGCGCTCCATACCGCCCGGTTCGACAAGTGTGATGCGGCAGGTGAGGCCGAGGCGGCTTTTCAGTGCGTCCACGAGCCGCCCGTGCAATTCGCGCACGGCGGGATGATTTGGGTCGAGCGACCAACCCGCGATGCCGTGGAAGGAGGGCGTCACTTCCGCCATCACGTCCATCGTGTCCAGCGGCCCCTCGCGGTCGAGGATGATCTGGTAGAAGGGCGCGATCCCACCCATGCCGAGCATCACCGCCTCGACCTCCGACGGATAAACATTGACGCCGCGCACGATCAGCATGTCGTCGTGCCGCCCGCGTAGCCGCGCCATCCGCATGCTCGTCCGTCCGCAAATGCAGGGATCGGGGATCAGGGCGGTGATGTCGCCGGTGCGATAGCGGATGAGCGGGAACGCCTCTTTCGTCAGGCAGGTGAGGACGAGTTCGCCTTGCTCGCCGGGCGGGAGCGCCGCGCCCGTTTCCGGGTTGATGATCTCCGGCAGGAAGTGGTCTTCCGCGATGTGGAGGCCGTGTTGCGCCTCGATGCACTCGCAGGCGACGCCCGGCCCGATAATCTCCGAGAGGCCGTAGATGTCTACCGCCGTGAGTGCCAGCCGCCGCTCGATCTCGCGGCGCATCTCATCCGTCCATGGCTCCGCGCCGAGGATCGCGAAGGAGAGCGGGAGTTCCTGCGGGTCAATCCCTTGCCGGTCCATTTCGTCCGCGATCGTGAGCGCGTATGAGGGGGTACAGCAGAGTACCTTCGCGCCGAAATCCTTGAGGAGCATTACCTGGCGGGGCGTGTTGCCACCACTGATCGGCACGACCGTCGCGCCCATCAGTTCACCGCCGTCGTGCATGCCGAGACCGCCCGTAAAGAGACCATAGCCATAGGCATTATGGATGACATCACCCGGCTTGCCCCCGCCGAGCGCAAGCGCCCGCGCGCAGACCTCCGCCCAGACGCCGAGATCGTGCCGCGTGTAGCCGACGACTGTTAGTTTTCCTTTCGTACCGGACGATGCATGAATACGCACGACTGCGGACTGTGGCGTTGCGAAGAGGCCGAAGGGATAATTGTCCCGCAGGTCACTCTTTGTGGTGAACGGCATGCGCGCGAGATCATCGAGGGAATGCACCGCGTCCGGCGCGATACCGTGGGCGGCGAACCGCTCCCGATAGAACGGCACGCGCGCCGCAACGTACGTTACCGTATCCCGCAACCGCGCCGCTTGCAGATCACGGAGCCGGTCGCGCTCCATCATCTCCACCTCAGGATTCCAGAGCATCGCCCGCCTCGCTTTCCCTTCCCTCGTTCCGACTATTCCGCTCTCCTATCGTGCAAATGACTATGCCACGCACGCTGAGGGGCGTCAACGTGAAAAGCGTTGGAGCGTTGGACATCAAGGTGTACGCGTTCTCGGCATGCCGGGGAATCCTAACCCCCGGCCCCTTCCCTCGGAGGGAAGGGGTGACTCGTCGCAATACCGAGGCATTCCGATAGCACCCGTATCTCTCGGAGGCTCACTCCCCCTTCCCTCGGAGGGAAGGGGGTTGGGGGGTTAGGATTCCCCGGCATGCCGAGATGGCGCAAGATGGATGCCGACCCAGTGTGATACCATATGCAACCGCCATTGCGGGCGGACTGAAGGAGTAACGGGGCAATGCTGATAGACCGAGCAAAGATTTATGTGGAAGCGGGCAAGGGCGGCAACGGCTCGGCGGCCTTCCGGCGAGAGAAATTCGAGCCGCGCGGCGGGCCGGACGGTGGCGACGGCGGACGCGGCGGTGATGTCATCCTTGCCGTTAACCCGCACCTCAATAGCCTGCTGCCCTTCCAGTTCGCCTCGCACTTCAAGGCGCAACCCGGCGTCCAGGGCGCATCGAAGCGTCGCAAAGGGGCGCGCGGCGCGGACAAGCGGATTGCCGTCCCACCCGGCACGACCGTCCGCGATGCTGAGACGGGCGACTTGATCGTGGACCTTACCGAGCCGGACGAGACAGCAATCGTCGCGCACGGCGGCCGGGGTGGCCTCGGCAACACGCACTACATGACGAGCACGCATCAAGCGCCCCGGATGGCGGAACTCGGCGCGCCGGGCGATGCGCGCTGGATCACGCTCGAACTGCGGCTGATCGCCGATGCCGGTCTTGTCGGCTTCCCGAACGCGGGCAAATCCACCTTCCTGACCGCGATCACGCGGGCGACGCCGAAGATCGGCGACTATCCGTTCACGACGCTCGAACCGAACCTCGGCGTCGTCGCGCCGGACGGCGAACGCGGCCCGACCTTCGTGCTGGCGGACATCCCCGGCCTGATCGAGGGCGCGGCGGACGGGCGCGGCCTCGGCCACGACTTTCTTCGCCACGTCGAGCGGACGCGCGTGCTCATCCATGTGCTGGACGGCTCCGGGATGGAGATGCGCGATCCGCTCGACGACTTCCGCACGATCAATGCGGAGTTGAAGGCGTACCAGCCCGACCTCGCCGCCCGCCCGCAGATCGTCGCCTTCAACAAGATGGACACGCAGGAGGCGCGCGACCGCTTTTCAGCGACGCGCGACGCGCTGACCGGAGATGGATACGAGGTCTTCCCCTGCTCCGCCGCGACGGGCGAGGGGCTGCGCCCGATCATCAACCGCGTCGCCGCCATTCTCGCCGAATTGCCGCCGCCCGTGAAGGAGATGCCGACCGAGCGCGCCGTCTCCCCCGACGAAGAACGCCGCTGGCACGCCGCCCGCCTCCACGATGGATCATTCGTCGTGCGCGGCACGCAGATCGAGCGCGTCGTGGCGATGACGAACTTCAATCTCGATGAAGCCGTCTCCCGCCTCCAACGCGTGCTCGACCGGACAGGTATCTCCCGGCAACTGGAACGGCTCGGCGCGCGCGATGGCAGCCCCGTCACAATCGGCTCTCACACCCTCACCTGGGTCGGCTCCGCCGCCGACGAACTGATTGATGAGCCAGATGTCGAGACCGATCTGTGGGCTGAGGACGACGACGAAGAAGAGTCGTAGGCCGTCGCTGTGATTGTCTGGTGGTAGGCTTCCAGCCTGAGGAAAACAGGCTGGAAGCCTGCCACCACCGCTTTTACGCTGCATACACTCTTATTATGTCAATGCACCGTCATCTTCGTCATCATCACTGGAACGACGGTTGGCCGGAGCAACGGAGGCATCGCCGTTCTCGCGCGGTGGGCTGCGGCGATAGCCGGTGCGGAAGCGCGTCACGTTCGATTTCGGCGCGGTGGCGTCTTTGTCATCATCGGTGGAGCGGTCGGCGGGGATGATGGCATCGCCAACGGCAGCAGCGGCGGCAGGGACGGCGGCGCGCGTCGTTTCGAGATCGCTCGGCGGCGTGGGGAGCGCGTAGTTCGGGGCGGGCAGCCGCCGGTTGCGCAGGATCAGGAACAGCCCGGCGAGGATGAAAAACAGCGACGCCCAGTACGCGCCGGGTAGCGGGCCGATGTGCGCGCGATCCACCCGAATAGACTCCGTGAAGAGGCGCGTCACGCCGTAGAGGATTCCATAGAGGCCGAAAATATCGCCGTCCCGCCACCGCTTCGGCGCCATCACACGCGTGAAGCAGTAGAGCAGCACGAGGGCGATGCCGATGTCCGCGATGGATTCGTAGAGAAAGGCGGGATGAAAGTGCTGCGTCGCTGAGAAGCAGTCCGATCCCTTGCTCGCCTCGCACTTCACCTGCAAGCGGTCAGGCGAGATCGAGATGCCCCACGGCAGCGTCGTCGGGCGACCAAACTCTTCCTGATTGGCGTAGTTGCCCCAGCGGCCCATCCCCTGCGCGAGCGAGAGACCGGGCGCGATGATGTCCGCCCAGCGTAGGAAGCCAATTCCCTTGCTCCGGCAATAGACCCAGCCGGCGAGGCAGGCTGCGACGACCGCGCCCTGAATCGAGATGCCGCCGGTGCGGAAGCGGGTAATCAACTCAATCGGGTTGTTGAACTGATCGTGGCGGACCGCGCCGTAGGCGATCCGCGCGCCGATAATCCCGAAGACGACGAGATACGGGAGTAAGCCCCAGATATGCTCCGGGTCCTCGCCCTTGAGCGGCGCGATCCGATGGGCGAGCAGGGTCGCGGCGATCACACCGGACATGATGAACAGGCCGTACCACTTGACGGCGAGGCCGCCAATCTCGAATGCAGTCGTGCTATGGAAGAGCAACGGCTCCCTCCGGTCGCGAAGCAATGAGCAACGAGCAACGAGCAATGAGGAAACGGGCGCACGGCTGTGCGCCCCTACGACTTGCCGCCGACTGCCGACTACCGACTACCGACTGTTTACTCATTGCTCGTTGCTCGTTGCTCGTTGCTCATTGCTGAGTGCAAAGGCGGCGGTGCGAACGAGGGTGACGACGGGTTCCTGACCGGGCGCGAAGGGAACGAAGGGATCGTCTGCATCCAGCATCTCGGGGCGCAGGTCGGTCACACGGCAGAGCAAGTCAATCGCGACGGGCTGCTCCGTGCTGCCACGTTTGTTGACGGTCGCCAGGAGGACGCGCGTTCGCTGATCGCCCGTACCATCGTCCAGCCACTGATCCACCAGTGACGAGCGCGTCCGCACCCGCCCAATGATGAGCGTCCACCCGGTCGAAACCCGCCGCCATGCCATCGCCCCAACGACGACGATCTCCGGATCGTCGGGTTCGGGGTTCGAGGGCTGATCTGTTGACGTCTTCGCACTTCGAACCTCGGCCTCCGAACTCCCTACCGGTAGGATGAGCGCTTCGCCGTAAAGGTCGTGCGTGTCGGGAGCGGGTTCTTCGAGGGCGGCGCGGACACGCTTGAATTCCTCGGCCTCGGTGAAGACGAAGCGGAATTGCGGCAGAGCGACGGCGGGATCATCCGGTGTTAGGCCGGAGCCAGGTTCATTCAGGCTCGTGCTTTGCGGCGTGACGGTGCGCGTCTCCGCCTCATCTACACGGATGATGCGACGGCGGCGGATACCTTCACGCAGGGCGCGGAGCGCGTCGGGCAGGGTCGGATCGCCGAGCAGATCATCGAATGATGCCGCCTCGGTGATCGGGGCGCGGAGCGCGGTGAACTTCTCGCCGAAGAGGCGGGAAAGGCCGCGCGGGCCGTCAATGGCGACCGCCGCACCCGCTTCGCCCTGCTCGGAGAGCCAGAGGTCAATATCCGTCCGAGGCGCGAGCGATTCGCCGAGCACGACCGTCCACGTGCCGTTCTCCGCGTCGAGCCAGGCAATGCCCGCCGAAACCCGCGCCAATTCCGGCCCGGCAGGTAGCACGACGACTTCCGCCGCCCCCCGGTTCGGATCGCCAGGCAGATGCGTCAGGCCGCGCTCGACCCGGCGAAAGATGTTCCGATCATTGAAGAACAGCCCCGCGATGACGAGGCCGGGCGGCACCCGCCCGGCCGCCGCCGCTCCCTTCCCCGTACCGAGGGAGAGCACATTTGTCGTGATGTCGTCGTACGCCGTCACGGGCGCGCTCGTGGTCGTCTCGTTCATTTCCTGCCCTGATCCTACCGCGCGATCACTCCACGCGGCAGTATAACACTCTGCCTCTACACCGAGCGGCGACGCATAGATCGGATTGCGGTAGCTCATTGCTCATATTCATATGCACGGGGCAAGAGCGGGGCGCACCGGCATTAATGCATCGAAGCGGAGATACCCTCGCGCAGTTCGGGGAAGTCAGCAATGCGGACATGAAGGGGATGAAGAATCGGTGGTGGCAGGCTTCCAGCC
>JALYUS010000104.1 GCA_030853625.1 Chloroflexota bacterium | reverse complement strand
ATCCCCATTGAAATCTCCCACCGCAACCGCTGCGGGCGCGAGGCCGACGTTGACGGTAACGACCGTCGGAAAAGCGCCGCTACCGCCGTTGATGAGCACACTCGCCGTGTTCCGGGTCGCGTTGGCGATGCCGTCCGGGCCGGTGCCGACCGGGACGTTGATCGCGCTTTGAACGGTACCGTGCCCGTTCCCGAACAGGAGACTGACATTGTTATGCGGCATGCAGTTGCACTACGGGTACACACAGGAATGCGATGAGCGCGCAAAGCACGAAGAGGTGCGTCGCCCGCCCGCTTCGCTGCATGGATCGCCAGTGTACGGACAGGGTTGCTCTCATGCGCGCATTCTCCCGCACCTCCGCCCATATGGGAAGAGACGGACAAGGATTGACTTCCCGAATGGAAGAATAGACATGTCGTCATCTTTTTAGACAGCAAGTGCTTGTTTTTCTCGCAATCGGGTGTATGCTGACATCATTGGAAGGAAACCCCGAAGGAGGCGTCTCATGGCAACGACGACCCGCGCGAATGGACGTAGCGTGGCGGATGGCGGCTTCGTGCGTGCGGCGAGCGTGCGCGATCTGGAAACACGCGGGCAGCGCGTCGTCAAGGTGGGCGAGCGACAGGTGCTGCTCCTGCTGCACGAAGGCGCGGTACGCGCGCTGGACAACCGCTGCCCGCACATGGGCTATCCGCTCTCGAAGGGAACGGTCACGGCCGGCGTGCTGCGCTGCCACTGGCATCACTGGCGCTTCGATCTCTGCTCCGGTGGCTGCTTCACGGGTGGCGGGGACGATGTGCCCGTTTTTCCTGTCGAAGTGCGCGGCGACGAAATCTATGTCTCACCAACACCGGTGGAGACATTCTTCCACGCACGGGCAGAAAAGGGGTACGCCGATCTCGCGCAGGGGATGGAGGAACGCAACACCTTCCTGATTGCCAAAGCGGTCGCGAACCTACTCGCGACGCGTGAGACGATCCCGGCGGTGATCGCCCGCACCGCACCACATGCCCTGCGCTACCGGCGCAACGGATTCGGCCCCGGCCTCGTCATCATGACCTGCATGGGCAACCTCGCCCCCACGCTCCTGCCGCCCGATGTGCCGCTTGCCCTCGTCCATGGCGGCATCCAGATAGCGCGCGATTCGTTCGACGGCCCGCCGCGCCGCGTCCAGCGCCCGCTGCCGACGCTCGACACTGCCGACCAGGAACACCTGACGCGCTGGTTCCGCCTCTTCATCGAGGATCGCGAGGCGGCGGGGGCCGAGCGCTGCGTCCGCACCGCCGTCGCCGCCGGGTGGCCGCTCGAAGATGTCGTTGGCATGCTTCTCGCGGGCGCGACCGATCATTTCTTCCTCTCCACCGGACACGTCGTGGATTTCCTCAACAAAGCGTGGGAGATGGTAGATTTGATCGGCGCGGAGCACGCGGCGGATGTGCTCTCCGGCGTCGTCCCGCCGATGGCGACCGCCTTCCGGCACGAGGAATCCGCCGACTGGATGGAGTTCGTCGCGCCACTGCATGCCGTCTTCGCGGCGTTGCCCGCGCTCGTCGCGGCGGGCGCCGGTACGGAGTGGGACGGCGCGGACACCCTGCTCGCCACCGCGCTCGGCGACGCGCCGCACGCGACGATTGCCGCCTTCCGAGACGCCATCGCCGGTGGCGCGACGATCACCGATCTGACCCGCGTCCTCTGCCGCGCGGGCGTTTACCGCGTCGCCCGCTTCCCCGTGCAGAACGAGGAGGACTGGGACGACGTGCTCCATGTCATCTCGTACTGTCACGCGCTCGACTCGCTCGCACGGCGCATTGCGGGCCGGAATGGCGAGACGGATCGTGCCTTGCTCCGCGCGATCTTCCATGGCGCGCTCTTCGTGTACCTCACCTATTTCCTGAACATCCCGCGCGCCGAACTGCCCGCGCATCGCAACCGCGTCCCGGCGATGATTGACGATCCACGCGCCCTGACCGACCGTCTTATCTACTGCGTCGAGTTCCAGCAGATCGAGGAAGCGGCGGACATCGTGCATCATTATCAGGAGCGCGGCTACCCGACGGATGATCTCAAAGCGGCCATTGCCCACGCGCTATTGAAGGAGGATTCGACCTTCCACACCTTCCAGATGATCGAGGCCGGCATCGCCCAGCACGATCGTCTCCACATCGCCGGACAGGAGACGGACGCCCGACTCGCCCTCGTTGCCGCGACCCGTTACCTCACCGCCCAGAAACTGCGCCGCAACGTTCTCTGGAGCACGCGGAATGCCCTCACTCTCCAGCGCGGCGAGGGACTGGCGAGCGAAATCGCCGACGCGGAAACCGGCTCATGAAAGAAAGAGCGCCGAGTGATTGGGCCTCGCGACGTTTGACCAGGGATGAAAAGGGAGTCTACATGGTGGCACGGAGCAGACAGCAGCGTATTGCCGATGTTCTTGAAAAGCTCGCCACGGAAGATGATCTCTGGGTCGCCTCCGCCAATGCCGTTGGTGACACGCATCTCATCCCGCTCTCCTTCGATTGGGATGGCACGCACCTCATCATCGCGACGCTCGCTAAGAGCCGCACGAGGCGCAATCTCCAACGGGCAGGGATTGCGCGGGTC
The DNA here is from genome assembly GCA_030853625.1 of Chloroflexota bacterium. GTDB lineage: Bacteria > Chloroflexota > Chloroflexia > Thermomicrobiales > JALYUS01 > JALYUS01. The sequence continues at coordinate 3,272 of JALYUS010000104.1, read as the reverse complement.
GCGCTCGGCCCAACGCGGGATGTCGTCATGCTCGAAGGGCCGGTCGCCATCATCACGAGTGATGACTTCGAATCCACGCGCGCGGACGCGCACGCGCAGAGGGCCGGATTCGACCCCCGGCAGGAACCGGAGGCATATGTCTATCTCCAGGTGACGCCACGAATAATCCAGGCGTGGCGCGCGGTGGACGAACTCGCTGATCGAGTCGTGATGCGCGATGGACACTGGCTGTGATGAACGGCCATGAGGGTTGCCCGTGAAACTCGTTGACGCACGGCAAGTATTTCTCTCATGGAGGTGTAAGGAGGTCTTCTGAAGCGAAGGGGATCCCTGTTGGTACAGGGCGTATGCGTTCTCGCTGTCGGGGAATCCTAACCCCCAGCCCCTTCCCTCGCAGGGGAAGGGGTGACTCTCCGCACTACCGAGGCGTTCCTCGAATACCCGGACCTCATGAAGGCTCGCTCCCCCTTCCCTCGGAGGGAAGGGGGTTGGGGGGTTAGGATTCCCCGACATGCCGAGAACGCATACTGGTAAAAATGCGTTGCCCTCAGCACAGGGGTCTGCTATGCTGCGCAGCAACAAGTGAAGAGACTCCGGACACTCATCACGAGCGGTGGAGGGACAGGCCCGACGAAGCCCGGCAACCTTCCTCACGAGTGAGGATGGTGCCAATGCCGCCAGCGCGTCCGCGCTGGACGATGAGCGGTCCGCCGAACCCCTGAACGCCAGGAGAACGTGCGGCTGCTCATTATGGGTGGCCGTTTTGACGTTTCCGGGATCCACTCATCACCGCGATCATCACGGATGCGGGAATTCTGCGTTCACCCTATAGTGAGGCGATTCGCGTCGTTGCGGATCGAGACGGCGCGATGGAGCATGCCGCTGCGAACTGACTACTTCAGGAAAGAAGGGCGCATGACGGATGACGGTATGACGGGTAACGCGGCGATCCGACCGCAAGCGGTCGTGGTGACCGGTTCGCTCGCCTATGATTTCATCATGGATTTTCCCGGCGATTTTCGGGACCATATCATGCCGGACAAGGTTCATGTCCTCAGCATCTCCTTCCTCGTGGAGAAGATGAAGAAGCAGCGCGGCGGCGTGGCGGGAAACATCGCCTACTCACTCGCGCTTCTCCAACAGCCCTGCTCGATTCTCGCCACGGCGGGAGCGGATGATTTCGATACCTATCGCGCCTTTCTCGAACAGATCGGCGTGGATACCGCGCCCGTGATCGGCGTGCCGGAGGAGATGACCGCGTCCTGCTTCATCACGGCAGACACGAAGAACAACACCGTGATGGGCTTCTACGCCGGTGCAATGGCGCGCAGCGATCTGACCTCCTTCCATACCCTCGATGCCGCCGCGATCACGGTCGCGCTGATCGGGCCGACGGTGCCGGAGGCGATCGAGCGGTTTCCGAATGAATGCCGCGCGCTCGGTATCCCGTTCGTCTACATGCCCGCCTGGCAAACGACCGTCATGGATGGCCCGGCGCTTGCGGACGGACTGAAGGGCGCGGCGGTCTTTCTCGGCAGTGACTATGAGTTCGCGGCGATGAGCGAGAAGACGGGCCTCTCTGAAGACGACATGCTAAACGCACTCGCTCCCGATGGCGCGCTCGTCAAGACGCTCGGCGGCGAGGGCAGCCTGATCCGCACGCGCGAAGCGACCTTCCACATCCCCATCGCCCCCGCCCGCAGCGTTGTGGATCCAACGGGCGGCGGCGATGCCTACTGCGCGGGCCTGCTCGCGGGCATCGTGCGCGGTTGGGATTGGGCAACTACCGGGCGCGTCGCGGCGCAAGCGGCGACCTATGCCATCGAATTGTACGGCCCGCAGGCGCACACCTACACATGGGACGCGTTCACGGCGCGCTACAAAGAAAGTTTCGGCGAAGACCTGAGGATTGACGCCTCAGAACGACGGAGAACGGTAACGGCAACGGCAACGGTGCGGTAATTGGGGAAGGCGAAGGGAGCAAGAGACTCAGGACGAAGACCTGAGTCCTCAATCCTGAAGCGACCGAAGGGAGTGCCTGGTGAGTAACACGTTTATGCAATCGGAGAGACTCTTCTTCACCTCGGAATCGGTGACGGAGGGACATCCCGACAAGATGTGCGACCAGATTTCGGACGCCATCCTCGACGCGATCCTCGCGCAGGACCCACAGGCGCGCGTCGCTTGCGAGTCCGCGACGACGACCGGCCTGGTCGCGGTGATCGGTGAGATTACGACGACGGCGTATGTGGACATGCCGGCGGTCATTCGCCAGACGATCCAGGAGATTGGCTACACGCGCGAGGCGGACTGCCACTTCGATGGCGGCTCGGTCGGTGTGACGGTCGCCATCGGCCAGCAATCGCCGGACATCGCGCGGGGCGTCGGCCTCGATGGCGATGAAGTCGGCGCGGGCGACCAGGGGATGATGATCGGTTTCGCCTGCAACGAGACGCCGGAACTGATGCCGCTGCCGATCGCGCTTGCGCACAAACTCGCCCTCCGCCTGACGGCAGTGCGGAAGAATGGCACGTTGACCTATCTGCGACCGGACGGCAAGAGCCAGGTGACGGTTGAATACCGATTCGGCAAGCCGGTGCGCGTGGATGCGGTCGTCATCTCGACGCAGCACGATGCGGTCGTCGAGCAATCGCAGATTCACAAGGATATTGAGGCGCTCGTCATCCGCGAGGTGATTCCTGTCGGCATGATGGACGAAAACACGAAAATCTACATCAACCCGACCGGTCGCTTCGTCACCGGTGGGCCGGTGGGCGACGCCGGTTTGACGGGCCGCAAGATCATCGTGGACACTTACGGCGGCATGGCTCGGCACGGTGGCGGCGCTTTCTCCGGCAAGGACCCGACGAAGGTGGACCGCTCGGCGGCGTACGCGGCACGGTATGTGGCGAAAAATATCGTCGCGGCGGGCCTCGCCGATCGCTTCGAGGTGCAGTTGTCGTACGCGATCGGCGTGCCGAAGCCGCTCTCGATCATGGTCGAGACGTTCGGCACCGGCAAAATTCCCGACGAGAAGTTGCAGGAACTGATCGCCCAGCACTTCAACCTGACACCACGCGGCATCATTCGTGAACTCAATCTGCGCCGCCCGATCTACAAGCAGACTGCCGCGTACGGTCACTTCGGGCGGGACGATCTCGATCTCCCCTGGGAGAAGACGGACAAGGCCGAGACCTTGCGTGCCGCCGCCGGGATCGCGGAACGTGAGATGGTATTGGCGGACGACTAGAGAGGGAACCTCATCCCCCTGC
>JALYUS010000098.1 GCA_030853625.1 Chloroflexota bacterium | reverse complement strand
GTAGCGGCGAATCGGCGACAGACGAATCTGCGCGCTATGCGTGTGGCCGGAGAGCGTCAGACCCGCCCAGCGATCAGGGAAGCGATCAATGACGTCCGGCTCGTGGACGAGGACGAGGCTCGGACTTTTTCCTTGCATCCGTTCGACCATCCCCTTGACACCCGCGCCGGGGCCTTCGAGATCGTCCTCAAAGCCGACGACGATCCCCGCGACGCCGTTGTGGACGAACGCGGTGACATCGTTGCGGAGGACGGCGACCCCCTGCTTTTCAAGTTCCTTGACGATCAGGTCCGCGCCGATGGTGCGCTGGAGATAATCATGGTTGCCGAGGATGCCGATAGTCGGGGCGGTTCGCGCGAGGGGCGCGAGGAGATCGAGCGGGCGAGGCGTCCCATCGTTCGAGTAATCACCGGTGAGGACGATCAGGTCGGGCTTCATAGCGACCGTCGCCGCAATGGCCCGTTCGAGCATCGTGTTCGGCGCAGCCGCCATGCCGAGATGAAAATCCGATAGTTGGACGATGCGCATGCCATCCCATTCGGGCGAGATGTCCGCCATTTCCACGCGGTGCGCGGTGATTTCGAGCCAGCGCCGCTCGATGCCGCCCGCATAGGCGAGGAACGCTGCGCCGAGTCCACCGATTGCCAGCGCGCCCCGCCGCAGGATCGTACCTCTGCCCATCAGTCGTTGTAGTACCACGATCCCGCCGGTGGAGGCAGGATCGAGAGATCGCCGAGGGCGGGAAGCGTGCCGTCCGCGAAGGGGCGCGCCGCGATCAGTTGCAGCCAGCAGGAATCATGCAGGCAGGCGAGCGTGACGAGACCCGCGCGCTCCGCGAAGGTACGCATCTCCGCCTCGGTGCTCCAGCGGTTGTGGTGAACGGGGCGCCGCCGCCCGCGATAATGCTCGACCTCCGCCAGCCAGCGGTGCCAGCCATCCTCATTCTGCAAATTCCAGGTGTCGCCGTAAAGGATGCCACCGGGCTTCAGGCAGCGGGCGATCTCCCGGATGGACTCCCACATCTCCTGCTTGTCAATGTGGAAGAAGACGAGATGGGCATAGGCGCGGTCGAACACCGCGTCCGGGAAGGGGAGCGAGCCGTCGCCGGAGATATGGGCGAAGGTAGCATTCGGGAGGTGGTGCATCCGCTCGGCGGCACGGTCGAGCATCTTGCGGGAGACATCCGCACCGACCCAGCGACGGACGTGCGGCGCCATCTCCCGCCCGACGCGCGCGACACCGGGGCCGAGGTCGAGAACGGTGTGATCCGGCGCGATGGCGAGCGCGATCATCAGCCGCTCCGCCATCTTCGCACCTGTCCGCTGGAGCGTCGCTTCATCGGGGGAACCATTGACCATGTGCGCGGCGTAATCGGCATCCCCGGCGGCGAAGTCCCAGACCTGCCGCATCGTGCGCGGAAAGGGGTTGATGTCGCCCCAGAAGCGATGCCACGCATAGCGCGGTCGCCGCCAGAGTTCCTCCGCCATGAACCGCTCGATCAGCCCGCGCGCCGTCCGCTCGTACCCGTTCAGGCTTCGCGGCCGTTTCTCCGTGCGCTCTTCGTCCGTAACCGTCATCCTGCTGCCTGTCCTCCATCCGCCCGGCGCCGACCGGGCAGAGACGCATTGTATCAAACCACTGTGGTCATGCCGCTTGCACATGCGGCGGGAATCATCTAGCATTTCCCTATCGTTATCAGGATCACGGCAAGCAGCAAGCAGGGTAGATGCACACTCTCTGGGAACGGGCGCTTGATCTCGTCTTTCCGCCCCGGTGCGCGGGGTGCGCGGCGCGCGGGTATCTCCTCTGCCCGGCATGCAGGGCGGCAATTGCCTATCTTCAGCCGCCCACCTGCCTGCAATGCGGACGCCGCATCGCCCGGCCCGGCATCTGCCCGCACTGCCGCGCCTATCCGAACGCGCTCGATAGCATGGTCGCCGCCACCGAGTTCGCCGGGCCAGTGCGCGAATGCATCCATGCATTGAAGTACGAGGGGCAACGTGACTATGCCACTGTTCTCGCGGAGACGGCACGCACGGCCCTGACCCGGCTACCGGTTCCCGACGCAATCGTGCCCGTGCCGCTCGCGCGGGAGCGACAGCGGGCGCGCGGCTTCAATCAATCGCTCTTGATCGCGCGGCATCTCGCGGGTGATGCACTCCCGGTGATGCCAACGTGGCTGGCGCGCACGCGGGATACGCCGCCGCAGGTCGGGCAGGATCGCGAGGCGCGGCACGCCAATGTCGCCGATGCTTTCGTCTGCCCCGATCCGGCGGCGATCGCTGGGCAGCGTATCCTGCTCCTCGACGATGTGGCGACGACGGGCGCGACGCTCGATGCCTGCGCGCGGGCGCTCCGTGCGTCAGGCGTCGCATCCGTCCACGCGCTCGTCGTAGCGCGGGCATGATGCAACATCCCGTTCTGTTCTTTCTGCACCGATGTTCACAAGCGCGGGTCATGGCATCTGATCTGCACTGCTCGATATACGTACGGATGCGTTTGCTTCTCATCAATGGCGGTGATGCATGATCGAAGACCCGGAGCGGATTCAAGCGGAGTATCGGCGTCGCATGACATGGAGTGTCGCGCTCGTTATGGTCGCGATCCTCATCGGGATCATTGGTGTCCCGCTGCTCAAGGGCAAATCCTACAGTCTTCCCGTCATCTTGATTACGCTCGCCTTCACTATCCCCGTGATGGCATGCAGTTTCTGGATCGTCAAGCGGCTCGGTGGTTTCGACATGACGCTGTACGCGGAGACGCGCAAACGAGCGGGCGAGACGCG
>JALYUS010000088.1 GCA_030853625.1 Chloroflexota bacterium | reverse complement strand
GGTCTACAGGCTGGAAGCCTGCCACCACCATGTGATTCCATCGTGTCGCTCCACGGCATGCGGTAACGTGGTATACTGATTGAGCGAGAGAAACGCGGCCCGGTCTTTCGGGCTATGTTCATCCTCGTGTCAGCCTCACGGAGAATTTCTCTCTTCAGCGCAAGACCGGCGCGTCCGGCATCGTTGCGAGGCAGAACGGGTATGTTCCCGAATGCACGAAGAAACAAGGGACGACCACCGCGCCGCGCCCTTGTCTTGGTATGGGGAACATACCGTTCACGGGGTATGGATCGTCGCCGTTGCGGCGCCGAGAGAGCCCTGACCAGGAAGGAGCACGGAAGAATGGCGCTTCGATCCCGAAACGCGCAAGAGTTGCCCGGGCCGGCATTGGGCGAGTGGGAGGAATCGAAGCGCGTCTCCCTGCCGGGTGGGGGCATCATGTATGTTCCGGTCACATTCGTCTCAACCACCGATCTGCGCGCGAAAGAACCGTTGCCGAAGTATCGGTGGCGCGGTGAACCGGGTGATGGCGCCGTCGAGGTGGAACTGATTGGCTATCACCGGGCGATGTTGCTCAATCGCGTGCGGTACAGCCAGACGATGAAGGAGAGTATCGAGGAGCGGGATGGGACGATCCTCGGCGATCTCGAAACGATGACTGTGAGCGGATATGAGACCCTCTATGGGCGGTACCGCCTGACGCACGCGGCCTTTCCGACCGTCGTCCAGTTTGGCGCCTATGCGCGCATCCTCACACGTAATACGGGGTTGCTCTTCGTGGTCGAACATCCCGACGCGGAACGCCTCGATCCGTTCGCGAAAGCGGTTCTCGCCACCCTCGTCCTCTGAGTACGGGTTATCTGAACAGGAAGGCCGTCCATATGGGGCGGCCTTCTTTATGCCTGCACGCTCCCCTCATTCGTCTCTCATGCCGCTCCCCGCTGTGGCAGCACTCTTGCCTGAGCAGTATGACGGCACGCGCCGAGATGGGACGGAACACAATGGATACCCCGGAACACGATGAATTGGTGACGATTCGCACGCAATTGACGGTCGCTCTCCTTGCCGTAACGCAATTGCAGCGCAAGTACGCGGATTCTGCGGATGCGAGCCGGTTGCTTGTCTACGTTGCCACGGCGCTCGCGCACATTACCTGTGAGATGCGAAAGGTTGATGCACTCATCGCATGCCTTGAAGACCGCGACGCAATGTGTGCGGATCCGGTGCGGCTGCGCGTGCATCGTCATTGATCCTGAGGAGTATGCCTCGCACCCCTCCGCACTGCTGGTATCATCGGGGCCGGTCTGTCTCTGAGCCGCCGATCTATCGCAGGAGGAATGCTGATGCCGCTCGACGTCTTCGATTACCGCACGGACGTTCGCAACATCTTTATCGCACCGGAGATGCGGGCGCGCATCATCCGCAGGGAGCCGGGTACCGGCGGCGGTGGCCACACGCACGATCTTGGACATGAGATCTTTCTCGTCCTCGAAGGGCAGGCCGAGTTCACCATCGCGGGCGAATCCGCGATCCTCGGACCGGGCCAGATCTGCATCGCACGGGCCGACGAATGGCATACGATCCGTGTCGTCGGGGATGAGCCGTTGACGTACTATCTCTCTGTCACGCCGCATCTGGAACCGACGCACACACAGTGGGATCATGAGGGCGGCACGAAATTGCCCTATCAGTATGGTGGCTCGACGCGCGACGAGCGACGCGCCCGCGCCACACCGTCTGAGACGCCGGAAGCTCTGCTCGCTCATCATCTCGCCGCTACACATGCGCTCGCCGATGCCGCCGTGGCGAACGCGGCGGCCCAGGAAGCGGCAGGAGCAACGCTGCGAAACGCGCTGACCACGGGCGATACCGCCGCCGCGAAGGATGCGATTGACGCGATGTGGCGTTCGATCTACACGGCCTACAAACAATTGCAAGAAATGGAGACCGTCTGGAACGAACTCGCGCCCACCGTCGCGGGTGATTGACCGCGTGGGCATCCATCTTTCTGCTGACGCCCGGAGACACCTCGGTTTCCCGGTGGTGGCAGGCTGCCAGCCTGCCACCATCTTCTTTCTCACACTATCGTCTCAGTTATGCACGGATGTCAGGCATATATGGCTTGACCATAACGCACCATCAGAGTATGCTGCCGCACGGTGGGAGTGCGTGAACAACACCGCGCGTGGGGCGTGGGAGAGGGTTGTAGAGACAGTGAAGAATACCGTTTTGCTTATCCAGTTGATTCTCGGCGTTGTGCTGGTCGTCTGCGTCCTCTTGCAGACCAAGGGGTCCGGCTTTACCGGCTCATTCACCGGCGATCAGTCCAGCGTCTATCGGACGCGCCGGGGGGTCGAGCGGTCACTCTTCCGCTTCACTATCGGCCTCGCGATCCTTTTCTGCGTTGTCGCGCTCGTTGCCAGCCTGATCAAGTAAGCCTGGCTCGCCGGTGAGTGCAACACGCAACCGACCACGACCGCCTTCCCGCCGCCCCCCGTCTGGGCGATCCTCCGCGTCACGCGGGCCGAACCGCGCCGCGAGTGTGATCGTCCTCGCGATCATTGCCGCCATCGGCATCGGCGCGCTTGGCGTCGGCGTTTTCGGACGCGGATCGTCCACCACCACACCCACAGTCAACCCGACCGTGCCGGTCACGCAGCAAGGGACGCCCGCGCCGACGCAGCCGCCGCAGAAGGTGCGCATTCCGATTCGCGGCGGGCGCTATACGGAGGCCGTCGTCGGCGGCGTGCCGACAGCAATCAACCCGCTCCTGCCGGAAACCGAGACGGACCCGAATGTCACATCGCTGATCTTCAGTGGCCTGTCGAAACTCGATGGGCAGGGCAATGTCTACGGCGATCTCGCGGACAAGATTGATCTTGATCCCGACGGCAAGGTCTACACCTTCCACATCCGCGACACTGCGACGTGGCAGGACGGACAGCCCGTTACACCGCAGGATGTCCTCTTTACGATCCATCTCATCCAGGACCCGCATTTCCCCGGCGATCCCGCGCTGGCGGACTTCTGGCGCGCGGTCACGGTGGACTTACCCGGCGGCAATCAGGTTCGCTTCACCCTGGCCGATCGCTACGCGCCCTTCCTCAGTTACACGACCATCGGCCTGTTGCCGCAGCACCTGCTCGGAGGCATCAAGGCGGAGGAATTGCGCGATCTGCCCTTCAATCTCAGCCCGGTCGGCGCCGGGCCATACCGCTTCGTCCGGCTCGACCGCGACAATGCGGCGGTTGATCTGACGCTCTGGCAGAAGCAGTATGAAGTCGTCACTGAGGCGGCATATTTCGTGCAGGAGTTGCGCTTTCAGTATTATCCCTCCTTCGATCAGGCGCTCGCTGTCGTCAAGCAGGCAAAGGAATCGGGCGTGATGGGCCTTGCCGATGTCCCGCCCGATCGCCTCGGGGAGACGGCGGCGGCGCTCAATCCGAACCAGAAAGATGCCGCGTGGCAGTTCTACGGCTACAATCTGGCCGCCTATACCGCGCTCTTCTTCAATTTCCAGTCGCCAATTTTCTCCGACCGCGCGGTACGGCAGGCGGTCAGTTACGCGATTGATCGGAATTTTCTCGTGCAAAACGCGCTTGGCGGTCAGGGGATCGCGGGCGACGGCCCGATCCATCCGTCGAGTTGGGCGTACAAGACGGAGAACGCCAAGCACCCGTTCGATGTCACGCTCGCCAAAAAAACGCTTGATGACGCCGGCTGGAAAGTGATCACCACCGGGCAGCCGCGTGAGAAGGACGGCACGAAACTGACCTTCACGCTCGTCACGAATGCGAGCGGCGAGCGACCACTCGTCGCCCAGATCGTCGCCCAGGAACTGACGGCGGTCGGTTTTGATGTGCAGGTGAACAAGACGGCCCTCTCATCGTTCGACCTCCAGCGCACCTATCTGGAGCCGCATCGCTTCGATGCGGCGATCTACGGCTGGGACCACCTGCTCGGCGATCCAGACCCGTACATCCTCTGGCACTCGACACAGGCGGACGGCGGCTACAACTTCACGAACTTCCGTGACGCCGAGGCGGACCAACTGCTGGAAAACGGCCGTCGCGCCACGAATCCGACGGAACGGAAACTCCTGTACGGTTCGTTCCAGGACCTCTTCGCCAGCGAGGTGCCTGCGGTTGTCCTCTACTATCCGCGCTACGTCGTCGCCGTCGCGAAGGGCGTCAATGGCGTCCAGGCGGACACGATTGACACGCCCGCCGACCGCTTCCGGGGGATCGCGCAGTGGTTCATCCAATATGATGAAAAGACCGCCGCCGCGGCGACGCAGCAGGCGCAACCACCCGCCCCTGCCAGCACCCCGGCGATTCCCCCTGCCGCGCCACCACCTGGTAGCCCGGCGCCCGCAGGATCGTCCGTGATCGGCACTGCGGCCGCGACGAAGAAACCGTAAATGTCCCC
>JALYUS010000086.1 GCA_030853625.1 Chloroflexota bacterium | reverse complement strand
TCGTCGCCCCATACCGGCGAGCGAAACGGCGATTGGTGGTCAACGGACGACCGACACCCGATCACCCGTGGCGCAGGCGATTCCTCCCGCCCCGTCCACGTTCTGCCTCTCGCGCAAAATCATAAGGCGCACCCGGTTAGGTTCCCCCGGTGGTACGGACGGCGAAATTCGGCTACACTACGGCATGCGAAGCGTGTCATTCACGTTTCTTATCATGTATAGGATTGTATGGCTGCACACGAGCGAGGCGACACCGATGTTTAAGTTTCTTGGCAAGATATTCGACAACAATGAAAAGGCGATCCGCGGGTATATGCCGCGCGTCACAGCGATCAATGATCTTGAACCGGCAATGAAGGAGAAGAGCGACGACGAACTCCGCGCCGTGACGGACGAACTTACCGCCCGGCTCGAAGAGGGTGAGACGCTCGACGATATTCTCCCGGAGGCGTTCGCCGCTGTCCGCGAGGCATCCCGGCGGGTGAACGATATGCGCCATTTCGACGTGCAGTTGATTGGCGGCATCGTCCTGCACGAGGGGAAAATCGCCGAAATGAAGACCGGCGAAGGGAAGACGCTCGTCGCCACCTTGCCTCTCTATCTGAACGCGCTCACCGGCGAGGGCTGCCATCTCGTGACGGTCAACGATTACCTTGTTCGGCGCGACGCGCGCTGGATGGGTGCGGTCTACCACTTTCTCGGCCTTTCCGTTGGTATCATTCAGCACGAGAGTTCCTTTCTCTACGATCCGACGTACGCGATCGAGGACGAGAGTTACAACCAATTGCGCCCGGTGACGCGCCCTGAGGCGTACGCGGCGGACATCACCTATGGCACCAATAACGAGTTTGGGTTCGATTACCTGCGCGATAACATGGTCTATCGCCCCGAGGAGATGGCCCAGCGCCCGCTCGTTTATGCGATCGTGGACGAGGTGGACAACATCCTCATTGATGAGGCGCGCACGCCGCTGATTATCTCCGGTGACGCGCAGGAAGCGACCGACCATTACGATCAGTTCGCCCGGATCGCCCGCACGCTGAAGCGGGAACGTGACTACACGATTGACGAGAAGACCCGCTCCGCCAGCCTGACCGACGAGGGGATGGACCGCGTCGAGGAGCAGGCAGGCATCCCCGAGGGGTCGAGCATCTACGACGAACGGTACGCCGACCTGACGCATTACATGGAGAATGCGTTGAAGGCGCAGGCTGTCTATCAGCGGGATAAAGACTACATCGTCCGCGACGACGAGGTGGTCATCGTGGACGAGTTCACCGGTCGGTTGATGGATGGCCGCCGGTACAGTGAGGGCTTGCATCAGGCAATCGAGGCGAAAGAGGGGGTCCATGTCAAGCGGGAGAACCGCACGCTCGCCACGATCACCTTCCAGAACTACTTCCGCATGTACGAGAAACTGGCCGGTATGACGGGCACGGCAGCGACCGAGGCGGAAGAGTTCTACAAGATTTACAAACTCGAAGTCGTCACGATCCCGACGAATCAGCATATGGTTCGCGAAGACATGGGCGACTTCGTCTTTAAGACCGAGGAGGCGAAGTTCAAGGCGGTCGCGGCGGAGATCAAGGAGCGGCAGGAGAAGGGCCAGCCGGTGCTGGTCGGTACGGTCTCCGTCGAAAAGAGCGAGTACCTGAGCGAACTGCTCACGCGCGAGGGCGTGACGCATTACGTGCTGAACGCGAAGTATCACGAGCGCGAGGCGGAGATCATCGTCAATGCGGGCGATCAGGGCGCGGTGACGATCGCGACGAATATGGCCGGTCGCGGCACCGACATCAAACTCGGTGAAGGGGTGCGCGAACGTGGCGGTCTGCATATTATCGGCACGGAACGGCACGAGGCGCGCCGGATTGACAACCAGTTGCGTGGCCGCGCTGGTCGTCAGGGCGATCCGGGTTCATCCCGCTTCTACGTCTCGCTCGAAGATGATCTGATGCGGCGGTTCGGCTCGGAGCGCATCGCCGGCATGATGGACAAACTCGGTGTGGACGATGACACACCGATTGAGTCCGGCCTGATCTCCCGTTCGATTGAGAGCGCGCAGACCAAAGTCGAGGGATACAACTTCGATCTGCGCAAGCACGTCGTCGAGTACGACGACGTGGTCAACAAGCAGCGCGAGAAAATCTACGAAGACCGTGCGAAGATCGTCCGTGGCGAGAACATGAAGGACGCTGTCCTCGACGCGCTGCAAAGCGAGATCGAACACGCCGTGGAAGCGCACAGCGGCGGTAACGAGCAGGACTACGATGTCGAGGGGCTGCTCAAGGCGCTCTCCACCGTGATGCCGATTCCGGTGGACTTCGAGCCGGACACCGGCGATCTCGACGGCCTGAAGGAAGACCTCGTCGCGATGATGGAAGAGGCGTACGAGGCGAAGGAGGTGGAACTCGGCGACGAGAACATGCGCCAACTCGAACGGCTCGTCATGCTGCGTGTCATTGACGCGCTCTGGATCGAGTACCTCACCTCCATCGAGGACCTGCGAATTGGCATCGGTTTGCAGGCGTACGGTCAGCGTGACCCACTGGTCTCGTTCAAGACCGAAGGCTACCGGATGTTTCAGCAACTCCAGCGCAACATCCTGCATGACATCGCGCACACGATCTTTCAAGTGACGCTCATCCAGCAAACGCCGGAGACAAATGTCTTCGCGAACGCCACGACGAACCGTGAAGGCGATGAGGATGGCGGCAAGGCAAAGCGGGCCAAAGCGGGCACCAATGGCAGCGGCAAGGTGGGACGCAATGCGCCCTGCCCGCTCGGCTCCGGGAGAAAAGTGAAGCAGTGCTGCGGCGCATGCGGGCTTGGCAATGGCTGCGATGGCCGGGGGGTCGCAAAGTTCGGCGCGCGGGCCACGGACAAGGCGCTGACGTAAGGGGATTGTCGGGTAGCGGCGGTTTCAGCCGACGCCACCGAAACGAATCTAGAACTCCGGGTCGTAGCCCCGGAAGTCGCGCACAATGTCCGCAACCTGTTCGGCGAACGTCCCTAACGCCTTGCGCCGCGACGCCGTGAGATAGCCGAAGAAGATAATCAGCACGAGCAACGCCCCCCACATCTCGATGCCTCGACGGGTGGCATCTTCCTTGTCGGTGGCTCCGGTATCGCCGCTCTCCGTCGGCGCATGCGTGATGACATCGAGGAGTTCGGGGGTGTTCATGGTGTCACTCCTGTACCGCCGGTTGGACAGTATCGGTCAATTGCGTGGCGACGGCTTTGCGTTGATCGCTCGTCATGGAAACTGTGAGGTCGGCGAGGATACGATTGGCGAGGTCGGTGCGCTCTTCCGGC
>JALYUS010000080.1 GCA_030853625.1 Chloroflexota bacterium | reverse complement strand
ACATAATACTCTTTCGCGATACAGATGTCGTGTTTCCTGATGACCTGGTCGCTTGCACTGCAACGGTTAAAGTAGGTTCGTATCACGACATGTCTAACGCGAAAGAGTATAAGACAATACAACTTATGCGGACGTTGACGCACTGCTCGAACGCGACGGCATTGATGCGGCAGTCGAAGCGGAAAATCGCCTCTGGGTAGATGGCCCAAAGCGGATAGCCGAGCAGGTTGACCCGGCGGTGCGCGCGCGAGTCAGCGAGATGAACGGCGCGCTCTACCGGCTACCGGAGGTTGACGCGCCGCGCGAGCGCCTCGACCCTCCGGCGGTCGGGCGGCTCGGCGACATCCATGTACCGACACTCGTTATCGTCGGCGATGGCGACGTGCCGGACGTGATCGAGACGGCGGATATGCCCGAAACGGGCATCGCGGGCGCGCGGAAAGTCGTTTTTCCCGGTGTCGCGCATATGGTCAATATGGAGCGCCCGGAGGAGTTCAACCGGATCGTGCTCGATTTCCTCAGCCAGCACTGATCCCGAATCGGTGGCGTAGGCTTCAGCCTGCGGTCTCGCGCGCGGGCTGAAGCCTACGCCACCGGAAGCCATGTGATAGCATGGCTTCCGAACAAACAGATGAGAGGAGAGTGACAATGACCGTGCAAACGATTGGGCTGCTCAGTCCCGGCGATATGGGACATACCGTCGGTGCGGTGCTACGAGAGCATGGCGTGCGGATGCTGACCTGCCTCGATGGGCGGAGCGCGCGGACCCGCGCCCTCGCCGCCGAAGCGGGCATCGAAGATGTACCGACCGTGGAAGACCTCGTCGTCGCGGCGGACATCGTGCTCTGCATCCTCGTCCCCACCGAGGCGATGGGCGTCGCAGAGCGCGTCGCGAGCGCGATCCGCGCGACAGGGGCTGATCTGCTCTACGCGGACTGCAACGCGATTGCCCCACAGACCGTACGGGCAATTGGCGAGACGATCATCGGCGCGGGTGGCCGGTTTGCCGATGTCGGCATTATCGGCGGGCCACCGAAGCAGCCCGGCACGCGCTTCTATACGTCCGGCCCCGGTGCGGCAGGCTTCGCGGCGCTCAATGCGTACGGCCTCGACGTGCGCGTTCTCGACGGTGAAATCGGCAAGGCTTCGGGGCTGAAGATGTGCTACGGCGCGCTGACGAAGGGGTTGCAGGCGCTCGGCACGGAACTGCTCGTCGCCGCCAAACTGATGGGACTGGAGGAAACCCTGCGCGCCGAGCAGGAACAGAGTACGCCGGATGTACTCGGCTGGCTTCAGCGCGCCGTACCGACGATGCCGCCGAAGGCCTATCGCTGGGTCGGTGAGATGGAAGAGATCGCCGCGACATTTGCCAGCCTCGGCATGACCGCGAACATCTTTCAGGGCGCGGCGGACCTCTACCAGTTCATCGCGGAGACGCCGATTGGCAAGGAGTCGCCGGAATCGCGCGACCGCAACCGCAATCTCGATGGCGTCGTCGCCGCACTCGCCGATGCACTTGAGTAGTCGGCAGTAGCCAGTCGCCAGTTGGAAGACGGATACACTGTATCGCGATATGATCCCGATTACCGCCGACCGCCGACTGCCGACTGCCGACTCGTTACTCGTCCGCGAGCGCGTCGCGATGCAGCGCGTGCAAGTCGTGCTCGTACTGCTGCATCATTGCGCTCATCGTGCGGTCCATGAACTCGACGACATCGGTGAAGATGCGCCCGGCGCGTGCGGATGAGATTGCGCCTTGATCGAGGAACTGAATAACACCCTGAATGATCGGCGTGCGCGCGCGGAGGTAAATTTGCACCGCATCGCTGATGCCAAAGCCGTGGCTGGCGCTATCCCGCCCGTACTCGCGGGCAATCGCGCACGCCTCGGCGAGGATGTCCGCCCGATCCGCGCGCCCCGACACATAGCGGACGGCGAGATCCACCATCGCCAATCCCCGCCGCCGGTGCTCCGCGAGCGCTTCCGCGTCGAACTCGTTGTACCACGGCCGCTGGCGGACATCCGTAACATAGTGATCGTGCGCATACTGTGAGAGGGAGGCTTCGGTGAGCGCCTGCTTGCTGATCCGGCGGCGCGGACGCGTCGTACCCTTCGCGAGCGCGCGCACATCCTCCTCCGCGTAGCGCCGATGACCGCCGGGGGTAAGGAAGACCGGCACCTTCCCGGCATCGCTCCACCGACGCAATGTGGACTGGTCCACACCGAGCAACGCGCATGCGTCGCGGATGGTCAGCCACCGTCGCTCACCCTGTCCGCTCGGCTCGCTGCTGTGTACTCGTTCGTCTCCTTGCACCGCTCCCGCCACGATTCCCGCGCAATCTGTCTAAACCTGTCGTATTCACCCCTAGCCTAGCACGCATTTTCGGCGCGTCAACGCGGGCGGGCGGTGAAGCGCGCGCTCCTCTGATCGGTCTTTTCCTGCACACGACCGGTTATTGCATGCGTTGGCGATGTGCTTACGGTCGTCAAAGCAATCCATGCGACGCCGCTCGCGCGCCTGATGCGATTCCATCTCTTGCGAGTGTGTTTTTCGTGTGATATAACAATCAATGTGCGTAGTTGCTGAAGATGTATGTGGTACTCTTGTTGCGCTGAACATTTGTTTTGTCTTAGTGGCTTATGGCGTCTTCAGTGCCGGATGAGAAGCGGACCTCGTTGATTTAAGGAGTGTGACGAATGGCAACGCGATCAACCCCGAAGTCCCAGGAAATCGTTCAATCCCTGCGTTCGATCATCACCCGCGTCATGGGCGATGCGAGCGGCGCATGGATGGATCTCGATGTTACCATGCCGCAGATGAAAGTGCTCATGCTCCTGCGAGAAAACGGCGCGCTCCGGGTCGGTGTCCTCGCCCGGCATCTGGCCGTCTCGACGCCGACGATCACCGGCATCGTGGACCGGCTCGTGCGGCAGGACCTCGTCAAGCGCGAGGACGATCCGTCCGATCGCCGCGTCGTCCTCAATGTGCTGACACTAAAGGGCGAGCAGTTGATGGAGCGGTTGCGCCACCGGAGCGACGAAGAACTGACGCGCATTATCGGTAGCCTCAACGCGCAGGAGCAGACTGATCTTGGACGCGCGCTCAAGCGGCTCGAAGAAGTCATTGACGATCCAAACAGCGCTGTGGCGGACTAATGAGCAATGAGGAACGAGCAATGAGCAATGAGTGCCCAAACATCCCGGCTTCTGATTTCCGGTGTCTGATCCCACTCATTGCTCATTGCTCATTGCTCGTTGCTGCGATGCGCGCGTGGCAACGCTGACCTTTCTTGGCACCGGGACGTCCACGGGCGTCCCGATGATCGGGCGGATCAGCCGCGCAAGCGTGTCGAGCGATCCCCGCGACCGCCGTACCCGCTGCTCGGTCTGGATCCGGTTCGCGGATGGCACAGATCTTCTGATTGATACCTCCCCGGAGTTGCGGTTGCAGGCGCTTGCGGTCGGGTTGACGCATGTGGACGCCGTGATCTTCACCCACGCGCACGCCGACCATACCGCCGGGTTGGACGACATGCGCGCCTTTAATTCTCTCCAGCAGCAAGTAATTCCGGTCTACGCGGATGCAACGGTCGAAGCGGCATTCCATCAGCGCTTCGCCTATATTTTCGATGAGCCACCGCTGCCGTTCTTTGGTGGCAAGCCGGCCCTCGCCCTGCACCGCATTGACGGCCCATTCGCCATCACTACCCATGCAGTCGTACCGATTCCCGTCCCGCATGGCCGCACGACCGTTCTCGGCTTCCGGTTCGGGCGCTTTGCCTATGTCACGGACGCCGCGCAGGTGCCACCCGCCGCGCGCGATCGCTTGCGCGGTCTCGATCTGCTCGTCCTCAACGCACTCCGCGCGCAGCCGCACCCGGTGCATCTGAGCATCGCCGAAGCGCTTGCGGTGATCGCGGATGTCCAGCCGCGCCGTGCCTATCTCACCCACATGAGCGACGATGTTCTCCATGCTGAGGATGATGCCTCACTGCCGCCCGGCGTCCATTTCGCCTACGATGGCTTGCGCGTGGAGATTGACGAGTAGACGGCAGTCCGTCGTCAGATGAGGTTCTCCCATTCTCCTCTGACTACTGCCCCCCATACCGCCATGCCAGATACTGTTGGCCGACATTGCCCATCTCGACCTTGAACGGATCGGGATTGCTCGGCGTGTAGGTAAGGACGCGCCGCTCGAAGGCTTGCACGAGCACAGTTTTCGTCACGCCGCCGACGATCGTGGTCGTCCAATATGCCTCGGTAATCGGCAGGCCGACGACGAAGAAGGTCGGGTCGAAGAGCGGGCCGGTAACGGTTTGCCCGTTCTGGATCGTCACGCCGGTACTGTTCAGATATTGCCAGAAAACGGAGGCGACAGCGTGGTTCGTCTCCTTGATGAACGCCGCCGTTGTCACGCCCGTCGCGTCACCACTCGTCGCCGTGGTCACTGAGCCATCCGGTTGCAGTTGGTCGGTGATCGGGCTACCGACGGCACGCGGCGCGGCGGAGCGCACGCCGTTCAGCGTCGCATAGGTGACCGCCCCCGGCGCACCGGCATCACCGGCGACGGCGACCTGCGCGGGCGCGCGGCTCTCGCGGGCCGCATCGCCTGTCTGCACCTGCCCGGTCGTCAACTCAGTGACGAGCAGGCCGCTCGTGATTTGCCCGGTTTGCGGGTTGTTCAACTCCAGGCGACCCTTATCGAAATACCAGACCTGGCGCTGCCCGCCCGGCGCGTCGGCATAGGGTTCAAGGCGATTGCTGTTCACCTGCGGCCCCCAGATAAAGCCGCGCTTCACCGCACCGGAAAGCACCGGGCCGTCGTAGCGATTGTAGGTCGCGGCATAGGGCGGCGGACCTGACTGCTGCGCTGAGAGACTCCCGCCTTGCACTGCCTTGACTGCTCTGGCAGCATCCACAAGTCCCGCGCCGGACTGTGGATCGGGGCCCGGTGTGCCAATATCATGTGCGGTGTTTTTGAGGTCGGTCAGCGCCTCTTCCTGCCGGAGGCCAGGCTTCACACTCTGCATCAGTGCGACGATGCCGGAGACAATCGGCGCGGAAAACGAGGTGCCGGAGGTGACGTACAGGTCGGCGCTCTTCTCCGGCAGATAGACGGCAATGTTGACGCCGGGCGCCGCGACATCCACCTTGTTCACGACCGATGTGAAGTCAGCCGGATTATTGTTTTCGTCGGACGCACCGACCGTAATAACGTTCTGGTCATCGGCGGGATAATCGCGTTCCGTCGGCGCGTTGCCTGCTGCCGCGACGATGGTGACGTTCCTCGATCGCGCATAGCCGATCTCATGCGCGACTGCCTGCGAAAAATCCGGCCCGCCGAGGCTGAGATTAATGACGGTCGCACCATGATCGGCCGCCCAATGGATGCCATTGGCAACCGCGCTGCTGTTGCCGTCACCATCACTATTGATGACCTTGATGGGCAGAATCTTTGCTCCCCACGCCACGCCCGCTTCGCCAACGCCGTCATTCCCACGTCCGGCCGCGAGGACGCTGACGATCGTTCCGTGCTGCGACGCTGAATCGTCCGGCGTACTGGGAGTGTTGTCCACGAAGTTGAAGCCGGGTAGCAACCGCCCTTTGAGATCGGGATGATCGGCATAGACGCCTGTGTCAACGACGCCGATAATGACATTCGGCACGCCGGTCGTGATGTCCCACGCAGGTTCGAGGTTGACGCTGCGTGTCCAATATTCACGAGAATAATACGGATCATTCGGGACCTGCATAAGGTGCATCCGGTAATTCGGCTCGACCGACGCAACGCGCGGATCGGCGAGCAGGCGGGCATACGTCTCCCGCTCTTCCGTCGGGCTTGTGCGCTCCTCATAGCTGCTCGCCGCCTGCAAATGGACGAGGGTATCGGTGTCACTCAGGTGTATCGTTGGTGCGGTCGTATTGTTGAGTGCGACGAGGAGCGACCCCGGCACATGGTCGCGCGCGAAGGGATCGAGCGCTTCAATCACATGCGACGCCGGTGAGGGCGATGTGGCGAGCGCGCCAGCCGGGAAGAGGAAAGCGAAAACGAGCACGAGCGCGGTGAACGCCGTCACCCGAAGGCGAACACGAACCACTCTCAGTATCCTTCCTTCGGAAAACGCGGCCGCACTGGAACGAAGGTTTCCCTGCCTTCGCAGGAGCCTACCAGATGGCTGCTGGTTTGACAATATTTGTACATGATTGACATTCGGAAGGGGAACCTAACCCCCGGCCCCTTCCCGCGAGGAAGGGGTGACTTTTTGCCAATCTGTGATGTTCCCCGTAACGCCCCGATCTCGCGAAGGTTCGCTCCCATTCCCACGCCGAGTGACGGAAGGGGCCGGGGGTGAGATCCTTTCTGGTATACTCTCCTTGTTATGGATACCATCCGCGCTCTCTATGGGCGTTCCGCCGCGACAGCCGATCATCCGCCCGACGAAAACGCGATTGATGCGGGTATCGGCGCGCTCCTCATTGCCCACAGACAAACCATCGCCACCGCCGAATCCTGTACCGGTGGTCTCGTCGCGGCCCGCATCACCGGAATGAGCGGCAGCAGCGCGTACTTCCTCGGTGGGATTGTCTCCTATTCCAATGACGCGAAGCATCGCCTGCTCGGCGTGCCTGATTTGATGCTCGAACGGTACGGCGCGGTGAGCGTGGATGTCGCGCTGGCGATGGCGCGCGGGGTCCGCCGCACGGTCGGCACGGACATCGGTATCGCCACGACCGGGATCGCCGGGCCGACCGGCGCGACGCCAACAAAGCCAGTCGGCCTCGTCTACATCGCGCTCGCCGCCGATGGGGTGGAGCGCTGTCAACGGTACCTGTGGAACGGCGACCGGCTTTCTAATGTCATCGCATCCGCTGAGGCGGCGCTCCGTCTCGTTCGCGCTTATCTTGAGGAACGCCATTGACTAGCCAACCGATGTACCAGAAGACGATGCTCCCGAACGGCGTGCGCGTCGTTACGAGCAGCATGGAGCATGTGCGCTCCGCGACGTTGCACGTCAACTATCGCGTTGGTTCGCGCGACGAGACGGATGCACAGGCCGGCATCGCGCACTTCATCGAGCACATGGTCTTCAAAGGGACAGCTCGCCGCCCGCAGTCGAGCGCGATCACCGAGGAGATCGAGGGTCTCGGCGGGAACATTGACGCCGGCACGAGCCGCGAGACGACGTCCTATTCCGTTCGCGTGCCATACGACGCCTTGCAGATCGGTTTCGATGTGCTGGCCGATATGCTGCGCGGCTCGCTCTTCCGCGCGGACGATGTCGAGAAGGAGCGCGAAGTTATCACGGAGGAGATCCGGGGCATCAACGACATCCCGGACGAAGTCGTTGGCGAGTTGATTGACACGCTTGTCTGGGATGGCGCGGCGGTCGGTCGCCCGATTGCCGGTTCTGAGGAGAGTGTTGCCCGCTTGACGCGCGACGACTTGCTTGCGTTCCTGGCGACGCGCTACGCGCCGGAGCGGCTGGTCATCTCGGCGGCGGGTAAAGTCGCCCATGATGACGTGGCCTCGCTGGCGGAAGCGGCCTTCGGGAATCTCGCGGCGGGAGCCTTGCCGCCCGCAGCGCCCTTCGTCG
>JALYUS010000006.1 GCA_030853625.1 Chloroflexota bacterium | reverse complement strand
CTTCCGCAACGCCGGGTATCCCGAATACGTCGCGGAGGAGCCGCCATTCGTCGGTCGCCCGAATGTCGTTGGCGTTCTTAAGGGCGCGGGCGGTGGCCGCTCCATCGCCATCAACGGACATATTGATGTCGTACCTGCCGGTGATGAGACGGCTTGGACGTACCCGCCTTTCAGCGCGACGCGGGCGGACGGGCGCATCTATGGCCGTGGCTCGACCGATATGAAGGGCGGCCTGATCGCGGGGATCGGGGCGATCCGGGCGATCCGGGCGGCGGGCGTGCGCCTGCGGGGCGATGTGATGGTGCAGTCCGTGATCGCGGAGGAGAGCGGCGGGGCGGGAACGCTCGCGGCAGTTCTGCGCGGCCATGTCGCGGACGGTGTCCTGATCGCGGAGCCGACGCAACTAACCATCACGCCCGCTGGGGGTGGCTGCCTGATGTTCCGCATCACGGTGCATGGCCGTTCGGCGCACGCCGCGCTGCGCTATGAGGGCGAGAGCGCACTCGAACACTGGTATCCGCTCCACGCCGCACTGCTGGCGCTCGAAGCGGAGCGAAATCGGACGGTCCATCATCCGCTCTACGAACATCTCCCGAACAAATTTCCCTTCAACGTCGGGCGGCTCGAAGCGGGCAACTGGCCCTCTTCCGTACCGGAGACGCTGGTGGCGGAGGGGCGGTTCGGCATCCTCCCCGGCGAGGATATGGAGGCGGTGCGGGCCAGTTTTGAACGCACGTTGGCTCACGCCGCACAGGCCGATCCGTGGCTTCGCGCGCATCCGCCGGAATTGGCCTGGTACGGCGCGCAGTTCGGCACGGCGGAGATCGCGGCGGATCATCCCCTTGTCCGCACCCTCCACGATGCGTTTGTGGACGCGATGGGGCGTGAGCCGGGCATCGAGGGCGTCGCGTGGGGCTCCGACATGCGCTTCTTCACCGAGATTGCCCACGTCCCCGCCGTCCTTTTCGGGCCGGGCAATGTCGCCCTCGCCCACTATACGGACGAGTTCATACTGGAGGAGGAAATCCGCCAGGCAATGCGCGTAGACGCCCTCACCATCCTCCGCTGGTGCGGCATCGCGGACTGAGTTTGACGGGTGGGAAGGGCGGCCTCTATAGTGGGTCGCTGCGATTGGGTGCGGCGGTGACAAGGGTGGAAAGGCACAGATGGCGGCGCGGACACGGTACGAATCCTGGGGGCGGTATCCGACGGTCGTGCCGCGCGCGATTGTGCCGATTCGGTGGCGCGCTGCGTTGCCCGATCTGGCATCGCTCCCGGCGAGCGTGCTGCCCTACGCATATGGACGGAGTTACGGCGACAGTTGCCTGAACGCGGGCGGCATCGCGCTCGATGTGACGGGGCTACGGCGATTCATCGCCTTCGACGCCGAGACGGGGACGCTGCAATGCGAGGCGGGTGTCCTGCTCGCGGACATTCTCGATCAGTTCGTGCCACGCGGCTGGTTCCTGCCCGTCTCCCCCGGCACGAAATATGTCTCCGTCGGTGGCGCAATTGCGAACGACATCCACGGCAAGAATCATCACCGTGCCGGAACATTTGGACGGCATGTCGCCCGGTTCGAACTCGTCCGCTCATCAGGCGACCGGCTGCTCTGCTCGCCTGATGAGCATGCGGACATTTATCGTGCGACGATCGGCGGGCTGGGCCTGACCGGGTTAATCACCTGGGCGGAGATTCGGCTGAAGCCGATCACGAACGCCTATATAGACGAAGAGCAGATCCGCTTCGACTCGCTCGACGAATTCCTCGCCCTCACTGCCGCATCCGACGCGACGCACGAATACACCATGTCGTGGGCAGACTGCCTCTTCGGCGGCAAGGGATATGTGCGTGGCCATTTCATTCGCGGCAATCACAACACGTCACCGGAGTTGGCGGATCGGCCACCGCCGCATACACCCTCGATTGGCGTCCCGGTGGACCTTCCCGGTGCGCTCCTCAACACCTGGACGGTCAAGGCGTTCAATACGGCATATTTTCACCGGCAACGCGCGCAATCCGTGCGACATGTCATCCCCTATGACCCGTTCTTCTACCCACTCGACGCGATCAAGGGCTGGAACCGGATGTACGGCGCGCGCGGCTTTCTCCAGTATCAATGCGTCGTTCCCTTCAATAACGACAATGCCGCGATCAAGGAGATTTTCACGCGCATCACCCACTCCGGGGAAGGTTCGTTTCTCGTCGTCCTCAAGACGTTCGGCGATCTTCCGTCGCCCGGTCTGCTCTCGTTCCCGCGACCGGGGATCACCCTTGCGCTCGATTTCCCCTTCCACGGCGCGCGAACGCTGCAACTGCTCGAAGACCTCGATGGCGTCGTCCGCGCGAGCGGCGGCGCGGTCTATCCGGCGAAGGACGCGCGGATGAGCGTGGAGAGTTTCGCGGCATTTTTCCCGCAGTGGCGCGGGTTCGCCTGCCACATGGACCCACAGTTCTCCTCCAGTTTCTGGCGGCGCGTCACCCGTACGACAAGGTAGGCAGTATCAGCATGGCAAATATTCTCATCATCGGCGCGACCTCGACGATTGCCCACGCGACCGCGCGGCTCTTCGCGGCGGAGGGCGCGCGATTCTTCCTCGTTGGCCGCTCCGCCAGCAAACTGGACGCGGTGCGCGACGATCTCCGCGTCTGTGGCGCGGCGGATGTCGGCACATTCGCCCTCGATCTGACCGATCTCAACGGGCACGCCGCGATGCTCGATGCCGCAACCACCACGCTCGGCACGCTCGATATGGTGTTGATCGCGCACGGCTCACTGAGCGACCAGGCGGCGTGCGAAGCATCGGTGACGACGACGATGGAGGAGTGGGCAGTGAACTGCACGAGCGTCATCGCGCTGCTGACGCCGCTTGCCACTCTGATGGAGCGGCAGCGGCACGGCACAATTGCGGTGATGTCCTCCATCGCGGGGGATCGGGGACGAAAGTCGCTCTACGTTTACGGCGCGGCGAAGGCCGCCCTCAACACCTTTTTGGCAGGATTGCGTGGCCGGTTGAGCGCGGCGAACGTCGCGGTCGTGACGATCAAGCCGGGATTCGTGGACACGCCGATGACCGCGCATCTGCCGAAGACCTTCCTTTTCGCGCCGCCGGAGCGGGTCGCGCGGGACATTCACCGCGCGATGACGCGCGGCACGGCGGTTGTCTACACACCGGGGTTCTGGCGATATATCATGCTGCTCCTGCGGGCGATTCCCGACCCGATCTTTCGCAAACTGCCGATCTAAGAAGCGGGCAGCAGACAGTCGAAAGCGGAAGCGTTTCGTGCGTCATTCGCTGCCTGCTGTCTACTGCCTGCTGCCCGCTCTTCGTGTACACTGCGGGGGATGAGAAAGTGGGGATTCGTGGTGGGTACAGGGCCGGTATACGGCATCATTTTCGATCTCATGGGTACGCTCGCGACCTTCACCGGCACGCGACAGGAACTCCACGGGGCGTGGCAGCAAGGTGCGCAGGAATTATATCGCCATCTCCGCGCCACCGGCGTTGACATCGCGCCGGATGACTTCGCCCGCGCCCTCCAAACGACATTCGAGGCGGATTTGACCCGAAACGGTGGCAATCCGCGTGAACTCTCCGTCGCGTCGGTGATGACGCGCGTGCTTGACGAATTCGGCTATCATCTGGGATCGGAAGCGAGCGAGGCAGCCCAGCGCGCCTACTTTCAGCCCGAACTCGCGGGCTGGCAGATCCTGCCGGGGGCGCTGGAAGCGGTCGAGGCGCTCAATGCCGAGGGCTTCCGCCTCGCGGTCGTCTCCAACGCGCCATCGCATCAATTTGTCGAGGAAGCGGTGGCGAAGATCGGCCTCCGGCCGTTCTTCAGCCCGGTAATGAGTTCGGCGCTCGCCGGTGTGCGCAAGCCTGATCCGGGGCTATTTCTCGCCATCGCCACCGCGTGGGAGCTCGATCCCGCGACGATTGTCGTTGTCGGCGATGGACTCCTCGCGGACATTGAGGGGGCGCACGCGGCGGGCATGCGCGGCATGCTCGTCCACGGTACGGCAAACCCGGACAACGCCGCCTATACCGGCGTAGCGACACCAGACGCGACACTCGCCGCAATCGCCGATGCGCCTGCATTGATCGAAGCATGGCACGCCGCAGCAGGCGACGACGCACGGCCGGAGACCGGCTTCATCGAGGATTTCTAGGCGACCAGGCAGCGAGGAGCCTTGTAGTATGCACGATGGCGCACCGCACCAACAGCCAAACGCCCTGCCTCGTCGGCACCAGTTTCTCGGCTGGTTCGTCGTTGCGGAACTGATCTGCAACGGGGTCTTCGTCGCGACGGCGAGCGTCGTCGGCTGGGAAGCCGTTGTCCGCGTGAACCGCGTGCTAATCCAGATCGTCGTCCTTGCCATTGCGCTCATTGCGGCAATCGTTCTCACGCTGGCAGGCATCGCGGCCCGGTTGCTACCCCGTCGTGGCACGCCGGGCGCGGCAATGACCGAGCAGAACGCGCATCTCTCCGCACGGGTTGATGAACTGGAAGGCTTACTCGCTGATGCGCAGGCCGCGACTGCCGACGCGGAACGGATACGGCGGGAGGCGGAGCAGGCGCTCTCCGTCGTCAGAAATGCACCGAATCCGCTCCACCAACTGGCGACCGCATTGCAAACCGTGATCGCCGCCGACGAGGTCTCCCGGCAATTCGCCTACCTCTGGCGGTGCCACCGAAACACGCGCGATGAACTCGTCTGCACGCTGCCGCTCGGTCGTCGCCACGGGATCGCCGAGGGCGTACAATTCACGGCCGTTGACACAGAGGATGGGCATACGCTTGGCCGCTTCCTTGTCACCGGGACGGCGGACACCTTCGCCGCCTGCACATTGATGGAGGGCGCGGGATGGTTGCAGGCCGTGGAACACGTCGGCGATGCGCCCTTGCCGCCGCACGAATTGCACTTCGCGCTGCCCGACGCCGTGCGGGGCATGGACGCGCAAACCGCCGACGGCATGCTTCGGTTGCTCGCGGCCCTCACCACGAATGGCGCCCGCGCGTCGCAACGACCCATCGCCGCAACACCACGGGAGGCGACACGATGAGCGACACGACCGCTGCGGAACTACGCGTATGGCTGGAAACCTTCGCCGCCTGCGTGCGAACGCAAGATTTCGATGGCGCGCGGCCAATGATTGCGGAAGAGGTCGTCTCGTTCGGGACAAAAGCGGCGATGGTCGAGGGACGAGAGAATCTGATCGCGCAGCAGTGGCGACACATCTGGCCGACGATTGAGGGCTTCACCTTCGATCTTGACACGCTTCACTGGCATCGCGCGGACGACACCGCCTGGGCCGTTCTCACCTGGACCTCGCGCGGTTCCCGGCCGGATGGCACGCCCTTTCCTCGCCCCGGTCGTGCCACGTTCACCTTCGTCCACCGCGACGGCGGCTGGCTGGCGACGCACACGCACTTTTCGCTCTTCCCGGCGTCGTAATGAGAGAGACAGGGAGGAGCATGGCGAAAACGATGACACAACCGAACCTGCTCATCATTATGTCGGATGAGCATGGGCCAATGTTGAGCGGCGCATACGGACACCCGATTGTGCGTTCACCGCATCTGGATCGCCTCGCGGCGGATGGTACGCTCTTTGAGAATGCCTACTGCAACTCGCCGGTGTGCGGCCCCTCGCGCATGTCCTTCATGACCGGGCAGTATATCCATCACATCGGCGCGTGGGACAACACCACGTCCCTTCCCTCCGATACCGTCACATGGGCGCATCTCTTGCGCGCGGCGGGGTACGATGTCGTCCTGTCCGGCAAGCAGCATTTTGTCGGGCCGGATCAGTTACACGGCTTCCGGGCGCAACTGGCGCGCGACCTCCACGCCGAGCACACGCATCCGATCTTCGATTGGGAACTCGGCACACGCACCGCGCTGCACCCATGGCCCGCGCTCGCGCAGGCGGGGCCGGGAACGACGACGGAGATCACGGTGGACGATCAGGCCGAGGAAGCGGCGCTGACGTACCTGCGCGACCCTGCCCGCCGCGACCAGCCGTGGGCGCTCAACGTCTCATTCATCGCGCCGCACTTCCCCCTCGTCGCGCCGCAGGCATACTGGGAGATGTACCCGCCGCAGGAGATGGACGTGCCGACGATCCCGCCCGGACATCTCGCAACACAGCCTCCTGCCGTGCTGCGGATGCGCCAGATGTTTGGCATGCCGGATGAGCCGCCGGAGGAACTGACACGCCGGGGCCGCGCCGGGTACTACGCGCTCATCACCTATCTGGACGACAAGATCGGGCGGCTTCTCGCCGCGCTCGACGAGACGGGGCAACGCGAGAACACGGTCATCATCTACACCAGCGATCACGGTGAGATGGCGGGCGAACACGGCATGTGGCGCAAATCGAACTTCTACGAGCAGTCCGCCCGCGTGCCGCTCGTCATCGTGGAACCGGGGGGCGCGGCGGGGCGGCGCGTGCGGGAAACCGTCTCGCTCGTGGACCTCGTGGCGACGCTCGCGGACATCGCCGATGCACCGTCTGTCGGGCCGCTCGACGGTGATAGCCTGTTGCCGCTCCTGCGCGGCGACGCGGCGGATTGGAAGGATGAAGCATTCTCCGAATATCTCGCGCACGGCGTCGCGCGGCCGATGGCGATGCTGCGGCGCGGGCGATACAAACTGAATTATTCCCTCGATGACCCGCCTGTCTTGTATGACCTTGCGGCCGACCCCGGCGAATTCACCGATCTCGGCGCATCCCCGGAGCATGCGGCGGTGCGGGAGGACCTGCGGGTGCGGCTACTGGCGCATTGGAACCCGGTGATTCTCGAACAGCGAGTGCGCCAGAGCCAGAAGGAGCGACTGCTCGTCTATGCGGCCACGAGTGGTACCGACATGTCCGCAGTCCAGCAGCGCTGGGAGGAGGGCGGCGGGCGGACGGCGGGACGCTAATCCGACAACGAAGTGACAAAATCACCGGACCACAACCGTGCGTATCAACAGATGCGCTCCATACCTGCTAATCCGCATAGAGCATTTCGCGGATGGTGAGCACTTCCTGGCGGAGTTGGCCGCTGCCCCGCTCGATCTCTTTCTCGACTTTCTCGGTGCCGTGGATGACCGTCGTGTGGTCGCGGCCACCGAGTTCCGTACCGATGTCCGCGAGCGAGCGATCGGTCTCGTGCCGGATGATATACATCGCCACCTGCCGCGGCACGACGATGTCCTTAGAGCGCCCCCGGCCCCGCATCTCCTTCTCCGAGCAGTTGTAGAACTTCGCCACTACCTCGACGATCCGCGCGGGCGTGATCTGACGGCGGCGATTGTTCAGCGCGACATCGTTGAGCGCCTGCGTCGCCACGTCCATCGTCACCGCGACGCCATTCATCCGCGCCATCATGACAATCCGGTTCAGCGCGCCCTCCAACTCGCGGACGTTCGACTGCACCTTGTGCGCGATGTAATCCACGACCTCGGTCGGCACATG
>JALYUS010000839.1 GCA_030853625.1 Chloroflexota bacterium | reverse complement strand
TCCGCGTGATCCGCCGGGATGGTCATTGCACTGCCGTGCGCGATGATCGCCAGATCGTTCCCGACGAAGTACGTCAGGCTGACTGCCGGGCGGGCCGCCACCATCCGCGTGCGCGCCGCCGTGGCGACGGTCGGGATGTGAAATCGCCCGCGAAAGAAGAGCGAGCCAATCGGCGCGACGCGCGGCTCCCCCTTCGCTGTCACGGTGGCGAAGGCGACGTTTTGAATCCCCTGCAAATACCGCACAAGTTGCCCCGCCGAAAACGAGTGTTCCGGCATCTCGAACGAACTGCGCAGGAACGCTCCCGCCCGCTCGATGCTCCGGTCGAGGAGCGTCTGCAATCGTTCCATGTCCTCCGGTGTCTCGTGCATAGATACTCCTAAAGATTTTCGATGAATTGTTCCTGCGTTACACCTGCCTGTTTGAGGATGCCGCGCAATGTCCCGACTGCCAATTCGCGATGAAGAGGAACGACACAACCAATCTCTCCATCGGGCGTCTGCTTCTTCAGGATGACGTGACTCCCACGCTGTCTGATACGCTCGAATCCCAGTCGCTCCAGAGCGCGAATTGTCTCTGCTCCCGAAACGCGACGCAGTTCAGGCATAGGTCGCTTCGAAGGTCGTAATCAGTGTCCGACCGGGATGTGGAAGCGGGAATTCCTCGAGATAGATCTCTGTCGCTTCCTTCAGATTGTTGACCGCCTCATCAATCGTCTCACCCTGGCTGACGGTCCCCACTTCGGGACACTCCGCCACATACAGGTCGTCTTCCCGATGGACAACAGCGGTCAGCGTCTGCCTTGCCATGCTCATTCCTTCCAATGATCGTGAGGCTCTCCATGCTCGGTATGTTACCGCATCAATAAGCCATGTTCCGCGCCCGCGAGCAAGGCACGCAGGCGGTCGGTGCGGAGATGGTAGTAGAGGCGGTGCTCGTCCCGCCGGATGTCCACGAGATCAAGTTGTTTCAGGCCATTGAGGTGGTGTGAGATGGTCGCGATGCTCAGGCCGAGCAGTTCCGCCAGTTCCTGCCCGTAGCGGGGCGCAGCGACGAGCAACTGAATGAGCAGCCAGCGCGCCGGGTCGGCGAGCAGGCGATAGACATCCTGATAGGTCTCCGGCGGCGCGATTTCCGGCGCGATTGCGCCCGATTCAGCCAGTGTGGGGCGTGCGGATGCCAGCAGCATGTCCGCACCGTACGCGATGGCGCTGATGGAGAGGTCGCGCGTCGCATTGGGAGCGTGATCGGGCGTCATCGTCGCCCATCCATCGCCGAGGAATGCGGAGGGCCAGAAGAGCACACGCGGCATTCCGCGCGCGTTTAGACCGGCATCCGGCAGATGCGCGACGGCGAAGCCCAGCGGATCGGCAGCGAAAACCGCGCGCATCCGTGCCTCGGCGGCCCGCCCTGCCGCAAACAATTCGGGCAGGGACGGAGCAAAGAGGCTGGCGAACAGTCCCGCGAGCAGGTCCGCAAGCCGCTCTCGCGTCCGCGCCGGATGGGTGAGAACGTCCACGATACGCGTGGGATCGGGCGGCGCCGGATACACGAATCGCTGCACATACTCCAGCGCCCACGCGGGATCGTCCATCAGTGACCGGAGGAGGCCGGGGCTGCGCGGCGCGTCCGCACGCACTGTTCCGCCGCATGTGAGTGCATGCGCGACGACCGCCGTATCCGGCAGCGCCCGAAGCGCCGCGATCAGCGCAGCGGGGTCACGGGCGTCCGGCAGCGTCCACACCGTGTCGAATGCGAGCGTCCCCATTGGGAATGTCACATCGAAAAAGGCGCGAATCTCCCGATTCCGCTCCCGATCCTGATCCATCTGTCGCAGCAGGTGGAGAAAGAACTTCGACCCCTCGGCGCTCCCGCTACCGATGTTGTTCGCGAGCAAATACAGCCCAAGCAGACAATCCGCTACCGGCGAACACGCGAACGTAACGCGCTCGTGCCATATCGCTTTCTCTTCCGGCATTGTGACACGAATCATCCATCTCCAGGAATGAGGACTGAGAAGGGAGCCGCGAGCCGCATCCCTCAGTCCTCATTCCTCAGTCCTCCTCCCGCTATGCATTCACCAACTCCGGCACCGCCGCGATCACATCCGAGACGATGTCGTCCGGCGTGATGCGCTCCGCCTCACCTTCGAAGTTAAGGATGATGCGGTGCCGGAGCGCCGGATAGGCGACGGCACGGATGTCCTCATGCGCCACCGCCAACCGCTCGGACAAGAGGGCGCGGATCTTCCCCGCAAGCACCATCGCCTGCGCGCCGCGCGGGCTGGAACCGTAACGCACGAAACGACGCACGCTCTCCGGCGCGAGCGATTGGTCCGGGTGCGTCGCGAGCAGCAGTTGCACCGCGTACTCGTTGATATGGCTGGCGACGGGTACCTCGCGCGCCAGATCGCCCATGCGGATGATGTCAATCCCCGTCGCGACCGTATGCACCTCGGGTGTGAAGCCGCCCGTCGTGCGGCGGAGAATCTCGCTCAGTTCCTCGGCGCGCGGGAAGCCGACGACCAATTTGAACATGAAGCGGTCGAGTTGCGCCTCGGGCAGCGGGTACGTCCCCTCCATCTCCAGCGGGTTCTGTGTCGCGAGGACGAAGAAGGGGCGGTTGATCGGATAGATCGTGTTCGCGACCGTGACCGTGCGCTCCTGCATCGCTTCCAGTAGAGCGGACTGCGTCTTCGGCGTGGCGCGGTTGATCTCGTCCGCGAGGATCATGTTCGCGAAGACCGGGCCGGGCTGGAACTGAAACGTCCGCCGCCCCGCGTCGTTCTCGGCGAGGATGTTCGTGCCGGTGATGT
>JALYUS010000836.1 GCA_030853625.1 Chloroflexota bacterium | reverse complement strand
GCGCTGACGATCGCGATGGCGAGGACGACGCTCGGTATGGTGAGGAGCACATCGACGGTGCGCATGAGCCCCAGGTCATACCAGCCCCCCCGGTAGCCGGCAAGCATCCCGACCGGCACGCCGATCGCGCAGGCCACCGCCATCGCGGCGACGCCCATCAGCAGGGAGAGCCGCGCACCGTACGCGATTCGGGTCAGGAGATCGCGGCCGACATCATCCGTCCCGCAGGGATGCGCGAGCGAGGGTGCCTGCAAGCGCTCCCCCAACACTGGTGTCATCGCGTCGTAGGGGGAGAGGAGCGGCCCGAGGATGGCGAGCAGGATGAATAGCACGATGAGACTCGCGCCGGCGAGGGCGATGCGATTGCGCGCGAGCCGCACGATCACCCCCCGCCGCGATCGGGTCTCCGCAAAGGCGGCCCCCGCGTCCGCGTGCGGTCGGGCCGGGAACGCGGAGGCCCGGTCGTTATGCATAGCGGACCCGCGGATCGAGGGCGGCGTACAAGAGATCGACGACGAGGTTGACGAACAACGCGAGGATGGCGAAGAGCAGCACTACCGCCTGCACCGTCGCGTAATCGCGCGTCTGGATCGCATCGATCAGGAGGCGGCCGACGCCCGGCCAGGCGAAGACCGTCTCGATGATCACCGACCCACCGAGCAGATAGCCGAACTGCAACCCCGCGATGGTCACGGTGGGGATGAGCGCGTTCCCGAGCGCATGTCGCAGGAGCACGAGCCGCTCGTGCAGTCCCTTGGCGCGCGCGGTCCGGATGTAGTCCTGATCGAGGACCTGCACCATGCTCGATCGCGTCATGCGGGCGATTACGGCCATCTGATTGACGGCGAGCGTGACGGCGGGGAGGACGAGCGAGCGGGGGCCGTGCAGGCCCGCCACCGGAAACCAGCGGAAGGTGACCGCGAAGACGATGATCAGCATCAGGCCGAGCCAGAAGCCGGGGAAGGAGATACCGCCCACCGCCCCGAGTGTGCAAACATAATCGACCCACGAAGACCGATGCGTCGCCGCGATCACGCCCGCAGTCACACCGACAACGCTCGCGATGATCATCGCCGCGCAGGCGAGGAGTACGCTCGCGGGCAGACGGCCCAGCACCTGGCTCGCCACTCTGTCCCCGTAGACGGGCGATGTACCCAGGTTACCCCGGGCGAGTTCGGCGAGGTACCGGCCGTACTGCACGATGAGCGGGCGATCAAGTCCGAGTTGATGCCGGATGGATTGCACGACATCCGCGCTCGCGCTGTCCCCCGCCACCAGCTGCGCCGGATCGCCCGGCACCAACCGGAAAATGACAAAGACGAGCGTCGCCACGACGAGCAACGTCGGGGGAATCAGCAGCACTCTCCGGAGCAGATACCGCGCCATTGCGCCTCACTCAATTTATGGGCCGATGCCCCGCTCACCCGGAGTGTGAGGACTCAGGACTTCCACGCGTCCCGCACGACGGTGAAGACGGTCGGCCAGACAGAGACCCGATTCACCGTCTTCCGGGCGCCAACGAGGAGGTCGGGAACATAGAGCCAGATCATCGGCGCATCGTTCCAGATCATCGTCTGCGCCTGCCCGAGCATGTCGAAGCGCTTGGCGCTGTCGACGGTTGCATCCGCCTGATTGAGGAGCGCATCGACCTGATCGTTCTGGTACCACATCATGTTCCAGACATAGGGCGCCTTCGTCTTGTCCGGGTTCGAGCGGAAGAGCGAGTTCAGGTGGTAGCCGAGGTCGCCGTTTGACGGATTGAACCCGAAGGAGACCATCTCGTACTTCGCCTGGTCGATCGGGAGGCGCAGGTAGGAATACCGCGCTGCTGCCTCCACCTTCCAGATTGTGGCGTCGCAGCCGACCGCCTTGAGGTTCGCCTGCACCGCCTCGACGATCTGGATATCCTTCGGGTACTCCCCCTCCGCCGTGTTGATCGTGAACTTGAGCGGCGTGCCACCCTTCTGGAGGATGCCGCCCGAGCCGGGCATCCAACCGGCTTCCGCGAGCATCTGCTTGGTCTTGGCAGGATCGTACGGGAACGCGCCCGCCTTCTTGTAGCCCTGAATCGTCGGCGCCGCCGGGGAGTCGAGGACGGTCGCGTATCCCTGGAAGAGGTTCTTGACGATGGACTCTTTATCCACCGCGTAGTTGAGGGCCTGCCGGACCTTGACATCCTTGAAGACGTCGAGCGTGAGGTTGAACTCCATGAAGAAGGTGCGCAGCCCCTTCTGGCGGAGGAGTTGCGTGTCCGCCCCCTTCTCAATCCGGCTCGCGTCCTCCGTCGGCACGTCGTTGACGAGATCCGCCTCCTGCGCATCGAGCAGCGCAAGGCGCGACCCGGTCTCTGGGACGGAGCGCATGACGATCTTATCGAGCGGGGTCTTGCCGCCGAAGTAGTCGTCGTTGCGCACGAGCGTCAGGTCATTGCCCGTGTTGAAGGCGCTCACCTTGTATGGGCCAGTGCCGGCCGGTTTCTGTTGGAAATCCGCGCCCTTCGCGGCCGCCGTCGGGCTCTCGATGCCGCCGGAGCCGTGCGCGAGGTAGTTGAGCATCGGGCCGAACGGCTTCGCCGTCACGAGCTGCACCGTCGCATCGTCGACGACCTTCACGTCCTTGATGTGGTCCCAGAGGTTCTTGTTCGGCGAGGCGTTCTGCGGGTCCTGGATGCGCTTGATGTGCGCCGCGACGGCCTGCGCGTTGAAGGGCGTGCCGTCGTGGAACTTCACGCCGCTACGCAGATGGAATGTCCATGTGAGATGGTCGTCCGACTGCTCCCATCGCTCGGCGAGATCGGGGATGATCTTCAAATCCGGCGCGAACGTGACGAGGTTGCTGTAGATCGTGTACGTCGCCTCATACGCCGCCGGATAGGTCTGCGGGTCGATTGAGTCGATCTTCTTGATCGGCTGGTTCTGGCCGTACGTCAGCGTGCCGCCGACCTTGACCTTCGCGGCTGCCGATACGGACGGTGTGGCCCCACCGGCGGCCGCAGTCGTCGGCGCTACCGCGCTGCCACCCGTCGTTGCGGGCGCGCCAGTCGGGGCTGAAGCGGCCGTCGCTGCGCCTGCGGGTGTGGCCGCCGATGGGATGGTATTGCTTTTCGCACCGCAGGCGCTGAGCAGCGTGCTCGCGACGGCCATGCCCGAAAACGCGGCGGTGGCACGCATGAAGGCGCGGCGACTGAGATTGGCCCGGAGCACATCGTTCATGACTCACTTCCCTCCCGACTACACTGCTGCACAGCACCATTGGCAACGCGCCATGTCTGAGCGATCTCACTACGCGACGGTGGGATCGTGAACGAGAATGCGTAGCGATCGGCACGGAACACCGCCCGCGCCGCCTCCGCCGGCCGGCCCTCGGCGTCATAAAATGCGAACTCGTTGATCAGCACCGCGTCGCCCGGCGCGATTTCCAGCAGGCGGGCCTGGTCCGCCGTCGCCGGACCCGCTGTGATGCGCAGGCGCGAACTCGTCATAGGCAGGCCGACGATCGCCTGGAGAAAGGCCGTCATCGAGGCCCGGCCCAGGTCATCCTCGCGCAGGTGCGCCCCGACGCCGAGCGGGAAATAGCGCGATTCCGTCCAGAGTGGCGCGTCCCCCGCCCGTCCAACGCGCCGCACGCGCAAGACCTCGGTGCCCGTCGCCACGTCCAGCAGCGCACCGATCCGTTCCGGCACCGGGCACTGCTCCACGCTCAGCACCCTGACATCGAGCGTCATACCCTGCTTGAGCACCTCGTCCTCGAAGGCGAGCAGATGCACCGGGTTCCGCTCGATCTTCGGCCCCTCTACCGCCTGCCGCTCGACGAACGTGCCGCGCCCCCGGCGGGTGGAGACGACCCCATCCTCCTCGAGGCGGCGCAAGGCGGCCCGCACCGTGATCCGGCTGACGCCGTATAACCGCTGGAGTTCGCCCTCCGACGGCAACCGCTCGCCCGGACGATAGCGACCGGACTCGATCTCCGCGCGGAGATGCATCTCGATCTGATGGTAGAGAGGCACCGGCCCGTCGCGCTGAATCATCCACCCCCCAGGTAGATTCCGACTTGTCTTGTAGTTATAACAAGTGTATAACCGGTGTCAAGAGGGCGGAATAGCGACGCATATGGAGGAGGTCCCAGTGATCATTGATGCGCATGCGCATGTCTTCCCGCCGCTTGCGGGCGCATGTGGCTTCCCAAGCGTGGAGGATCACCTCCGCTTCGTGCATTTGTACATCGGTACGCACGGCGAGCCCGTGCGTCGCTTGCGGGACCATGTCGTCGTGCCGGAGGCGGAAGCGGCGCTCCACGACA
>JALYUS010000835.1 GCA_030853625.1 Chloroflexota bacterium | reverse complement strand
GGTCTACCGCGCGGTAATTGAGTAGCCCGCGCACCGGGTCAACAGGCAGGCGGAGGATCGCCTCCGGGTTCGTCCGCGCCACGTCCTCGATTTCGACGCCGCCCTCGGCGGAGGCCATGACGATGATCTGTCGGTTCGCGCGGTCCAGCGTGATGCTAACGTAGTATTCGGCGGCGATACTGACGCCGGGAACAATCAGGACGGTATTGACGGTATGGCCGCGAATATCCATGCCGAGGATGCGGCCAGCGACCGCGCGCGCCTCGTCCGGCGATTTCGCCAGTTTGATGCCGCCCGCCTTACCGCGCCCGCCCGAATGGACCTGCGCCTTGATCGCGACCGTGCCGCCGAGCGCCTGCGCCGCTGCCGCCGCCGCATCGGGCGTCGTCACCGCCTGCCCGGCATTGAGCGGGATGCCATAGCGACCGAGGATCTCCGCCGCCTGATATTCGTGGATATTCACGCCTAACTTCCCTCCCGATGGTGCGAGACACCGCCATTGGCGTCAATGCATTCTCGCACGCGCGGCGGGCGGGCGTCTATTGTAGATTTCTCGATCCATGTGCAGGTATTCTTCTCTGCGTGGATAATGGCGCGAGTGATTGACGCGAAAGGAGCAACTGATGGCCGCGTGGTCCGATCATGATGTCTCGATCAATGGGCTGACGATCCATTATTACCGGATGGGCCAGCGTGACAAGCCGCCGGTGATCCTGCTGCACGGGTATTCTGATAGCGGGCTGGCCTGGACGCGCCTCGCTACAGACCTCGCGCCGGATTACGACCTTATCATGCCCGATGCCGCCGGTCATGGACGAACCGGCGGGCCGGGAGCGGGCGGGTTCCGCGCGCGTGCGATCTCTGATGTGATCGCGCTTATTACCGCCCTCGGAATGGAGCGCCCCGCGCTGATTGGGCATTCGATGGGCGCGCGCACCGCTGCCGGTGTCGCGGCGGAAATCCCCGAACGTGTCGGCTGCGCCGTGCTCGAAGACCCACCATGGCGCGATGCTCCCGCCGAACCGCGCCGGGAAGAGGCGGGAGAACCCGTGCGGCCCAGCCTCGCCCCAACTGGCAGCCCGCGTTGGGCGGAATGGCTGACGGAATTCAAGGCGCTCAGTCCTGAAGCGCGGATCGCGCAGGCGCGGGTGGAGCGTCCGCTGTGGGCGGAGGAAGATCGCGTTCCCTGGGCGGCGGGCAAGGCGCTCTTCAACCTCGATATCGTCAACGAACCCGCCAGTGATTCCCCGCCGTGGCGCGACATCGTCCGCAAGATCACCTGCCCCGTTCTATTGATTACCGCCGATCCGGCACGCGGCGGAATCGTCACGCCGGACGTGGCAAACGAAGCGGCGCATCTCTGGCGCACCGGGCGCGTTGTCCAGATCGCTGGCGCGGGCCACAACATCCGCCGCGATCAGTACGAGCCATTCCGTGCGGCAGTCACCGCATTTCTCAAGGAGAATGTCTGAGACGAAAGCAAATGAACCGCAGAGATGCAACGAGCGCGGAGGA
The DNA here is from genome assembly GCA_030853625.1 of Chloroflexota bacterium. Lineage (GTDB taxonomy): Bacteria > Chloroflexota > Chloroflexia > Thermomicrobiales > JALYUS01 > JALYUS01. The sequence goes on along the minus strand of JALYUS010000835.1, from coordinate 6,137 downwards.
GGGATGCATGCCGGGTTCGCGCAGTATCATGACGATTGACGCGCATGCGGCGGGTGAACCGCTCAGGATCATCATGGCGGGGTTGCCGCCGCTGCCGGGCGCGACGATCCTCGCACGGCGGCAGGCGATGCTCGCGCATCACGACGACCTCCGCCGCATCCTGATGTGGGAGCCGCGCGGCCATGCCGATATGTATGGTTGCATCCTCACGCCGCCTGTCACACCGGAGGCGGCATACGGCGTTCTCTTTATGCATAATGACGGATACAGCACGATGTGCGGGCACGGCATCATTGCCCTGACGACCGCGCTCCTCGAAACCGGGCAACTGCCGCGCGTCGAGCCGGTAACGGAAGTCGGCTACGACACACCCGCCGGCTTCGTCCTCGCCCGCGCGATGATCGAAGGTGGTCGCGTGCGCCGCGTCACCTTCCGCAATGTGCCGTCGTTTGTCCATACGGCCGGGCTGCGAATCATGGTGGGTGGGCAGCCAATCAGCGTGGATGTTGTCTTCGGCGGGGCGTTTTATGCCCTCGTGGAAGCAACCGCGCTCGACGCGCATCTCGTGGTGCAGCCGGAGCGCGTCACGGAACTGATCACACGCGGCATGGCGGTGAAGGACGCTGTGGAAGCGGCGGCCGAAATCGTCCATCCGACGGAGCCGGAACTGCGTGGCATCTACGGGACGATCATCACCGGCCCGCCGGACGGGAAGGGGGCGCGCCACCGCAACGTCACCGTTTTCGCGGCGGGCGAAGTGGACCGCTCGCCGTGCGGCACCGGCACCGCTGCAACGACCGCTGCCTTCATTGCCCGTAACGCCCTCGCTATTGGCGAAGAGTGGGTCAACGAGAGCATCATCGGCACGCACTTCACCGGGAGCGCCATCGAGGAAACGCGCGTCGGCGACTACCCGGCGATCATCCCGGAAGTGAGTGGGCGCGGCTTCATCACCGGCTATCACACCTTTGTCCTCGATCCCGAAGACGAGGCGGGGCATGGCTTTCTGGTACGGTAATTGCCAATCTCTTCACCGCCGGAGAAGGGGCCGATTGCGTTTCACATGCAACCTTAACCCGGCAATTGCCTGGTGGTGGCAGGCTTCCGGCCTGTAGATCATGCAGACAGGAAGATTGCCACCACTCAGTCGTTAACCATTCATCAGCCTACGCTACCAGGAAAGGAAAGACCACATGGATGCGCCAATGCCCGTAATCGTCTTCTCCGATTACGTCTGACCATACTGCTATCTGGCCGAGGGTGCCTTGGCCGAACTGGCAGCGACGCATGATGTCGCGATCGAATGGCTCGCCTACGAACTGCGCCCCGAACCGGCTCCGCTGCCGGACATCACCGGGCCGGGCGGGGAACGATTCCGACAGAACTGGGAGCGCGGGGTCGCGCCGATGGCCGCGAAACTCGGCGTGGAGATGCACTTCCCGCCCTTCAAGTCACGCTCGCGGCAGGCGCATGAGGCGGCGCTCTATGCCCGCGACCATGACTTGTTCGAGTCGATGCGCGTTGCTCTCTTCCGTGCCTTCTTTGTCGAGAACCGGGACATCGGGGAGATGGATACGCTCGTAGCAATCGGCGCGTCGGTCGGGCTGGATGCAGGCAGCATGCGCGCCGCGCTCGTGGAGGGGCAATACACCGATCAGGTGATCGCGCAGGAGCAATTGGCAGCACAGGTCGGCATCTCCGCCGTGCCAACAATTGTCATCGGGCAGGTTGGCGTGCAGGGCGCGCAGCCCTACGATGTCCTCCGGCGCGTCTACGACGAAGCGCGGCGCCGGATGGAAGAGGCAACGGAATAGTGGGAACCCGCGAAACGGGTTCCCTGGTGTGAAGGCTCGGAGCAGATCCATCTATGGGAGAAACGCCGTCGTGAACGCCGTCGTCGGATCGAATGGCTTGGCGAGCAGTTTCTGATCGGTCATGAAAGCGCCGAAGTTCTGCCAGACTTCGGGCTTTTGCGCACCCCACTGCGGCGCGTCTGCCTTGTACTGCGTGGCGAGGTATGCCTGACTTTGCTGAATCAGGGCATTGCTCGTCTCCGGCGTTGCCCTGGCGAGAATGTCACCCGTCCCCTTCGGATCGGCAATCGCATCGTTGTATCCCTTGCTCGTCGCGGCGAGGAACTTTTTGACAATATCACCATTCTTCTGCGTCATCGCCTCGTTGGTGATGAACACGGGCGTGTAGTAGTCGGGGATCGCTTGCGTGTAGGTGGTGAGCGGCAGATAGTTGAGGTCTAATCCGCGCAATTTACCGTCAATGACTTCCCACCCCGCAAAGACCCAGGCGAAATCCACCTGCCCCTTCGCGGCCAGCGTCAGGAAGTCCGAATCTCCGATCTCGACGAACTCGACTTTGCTCACATCGCCGCCGTCCACCTGCATCAGTTTGCCGATCAGCGCCTTTTCGGTCGGGGAGCCGAACGAGCCGTACTTTTTCCCCTCAAAGTCCTTCGGGCGCGTGATGCTCGCCTTTTTGAGCGAGGCGAAACCGGAGGTGTTGTGCTGGATAATTGGGGCGATACTGACGATCGGGATGCCCTCGGAGCGCGCCCTGGCGAGCGGTTCGGAGGAAGAGATGCCGAATTGCACCTTGCCGTTGCCGACGATCTGCTCGACGCTGCTTCCTTCAGCAAGCGGCAGAATCTCGACAGTCAGCCCCTGCGCTGTGAAGTATCCCCGCTCCTGCGCGACATAGAGGCCGGTATGGTTCGTATTCGGCACCCAGTCCAGCATGACACTGACCTTCTGCGCGCTGCCGGAAGTCGTGGCCGCCGCGCTGACCGAGGCGGCGGGCGCGGTGGAGACAGCGACGGAAGAGGCGGCCTTCGTCGGCGCGGCAGCAGAGGCGACCGAGGGCGCTGTCGTCGCTGTGGCGGATGGCGCGCTGGCGGCTGACGACGTTGGCGCGATGGTCGGGGCAGTTGTCGTGGCAGATGAAGCGGATTTCGTCGCGGTCGCGACAGGAGCCGTGGTTGCGGTCGGGCTACTCCCGCCGCAGGCGGCGAGAATCGCGGTTACGGTCGCGCCACTCGCGAGGGCGAGGAAACGGCGGCGGTTCAGGCGGGTGGGATCGAGCGTACCATTCCAGTCGGTCATTCCGCGTACTCCTTTCGCGTGGTGATATACCACGGCATCATCCAACGGGCGACGAGATCAATAACGAGGAAGAGCATGAGCGTGAGTAGCATGACGATGAAGACGGCGGCGAAGACCTTGTCCGGCGCGAAGGACTTTTGGGCGCGGATCATCGAAACACCCAACCCCTTGCTCCCACCCAGCCACTCGCTGACGACGGCGCCCGTCACAGCGTAGGTCGCGGCGATCTTTACGCCGCTAAAGATGCTCGGCATAGCGGCGGGGATGCGGGCGACACGGAGCAACTGCCAGCGATTCGCCCCCATCGCACGCAGCAGATTGAGCATCTCCGGCTCGGCAGCGCGCAGGCCGTCCACGGTGCTGACGACAATCGGGAAGAAGCAGTAGAGCACGATGATAACGATTTTCGGCGCGAGGCCAAAGCCGAGTTGGATAATCAGCAGGGGGGCGATGGCGATGATCGGGATCGTCTGCGAGCCGATCAGGAGCGGATAGAGCGCGCGGCGCAAGAAGGGTGTCGCGTCAATCACGAAGGCGAAGAACAGCCCGATCAGGACGGCGACCGCGAACCCAATCGCCGTCTCCTGCATTGTGCGCCAGGTATTGTCCACATAGAGATTCCCTTGCGCGCGGAACGCGCCGAAAATACGCGATGGCGCGGGCAATTCGTGCGGGTCCACACGGAAGAGCCGCACCCCCGCTTCCCAGACGACGACAAGCCCGATCAGCACCGCGAGGGGCAACCCGTGCCGCCGAATGCCGCCACCCAATACGCCAAATGGATTCCTGCTTGCTGGCATAGCAAGGGGAGGGTACGGAACCATTTTCGTCTCCATACGAAACCTCACCCCCGGCCCCTCTCCTTTGCTGACAAACAAAGGAGAGGGAGCAAATACAAAAGCCGCCGTGCGGACCAGTGAGAGGTCGGCAAACGGCGGCTTGGGGGCCTTCTGCGCGCTTTCCTCCGCTGGTATTACCCAGGTCAGGTTCCGAGGGTTCGAAGCATTGGCGGGCTTCGCTCTCAGCCGGACTCATCCGGCGCCCCTAGCGGCTATTATCATTTCATCATCATACTACGATGAGGTACGTGTTGTGTCAATCGCGTGACGGATTTTTGTTGGCGTTCGACGGTTCTGTCCCTGCGCGCTCGGTCGTGACGCGATGAGCGTGAAACCCTCGTAACCATTTGTCGCGACCTCGTCGCATTTTTTTCGATAGGCCCCGACGCCACCAACATAGGGCATGAAGATGCGCGGCTTGCCGGGAATATTCGCTCCCATGTACCAGGAATCGGCTCTGGGATAGAGCGTCGTGTTCGCCACTGCGTTGACATGCGCGACCCACGCATCCTCCGCCTCGGAAGTCGCCTCGATGCGGTCGAGATCATGCGCCCGCAGGTAGGCGATACAGTCCGCGATCCAATCAACGTGCTGCTCGATGGAGACGATCATGTTGCTGAGTACGGAGGGGCTGCCGGGGCCGGTGATGATGAAGAGGTTCGGAAAGCCGGCGACCGCGATGCCGAGGTAGGTGCGCGGCCCCGCAATCCACTTTTCTTCCAGCGTCTCACCGTCCTTGCCACGCATGTCAATGGTGAGCAGCGCGCCCGTCATGGCGTCGAAGCCCGTGGCGAACACAATGCTGTCCAGCGCGTACGCCGCTTCCCGCGTCCGCAGGCCGTCCGGCGTGATCGCCTCGATCGGGGTTTTCCGGACGTCTATCAGCGTGACATTCTTGCGGTTGAATGTGGCGTAGTAGTTGGTGTCGAGCGGGAGGCGCTTCGTCCCGATGGGGTGATCGCGCGGCGACAGCGTCTCGGCGACGACCGGATCGCGGACGATCGCGCGAATCCTGGCGCGGACGAACGCCGCAGCGGTTTCGTTGGCTTGCTCGTTCGTACTGATGTCCGCGAATGCCGATGTGAAGCCAAAGCCGCCGCGCGCCCAGCACGCCTCATACGCGCGCTGCCGCTCGTCGGGCGTCGCCTCCAGCGCGGGCGTATCACCGACCGGGACAACAAAACCGGCGCGTGATTCGCGGTTCTTGCGCCGGTGCTCGGCATAATTCGCCTTCAGGCGCCGCTCGTGTCCCGGGTCCAAGGGGGCGTTCCAGGCGGGGATTGTGAAGTTCGGCGTTCGCTGAAAGACGAAGAGATGGGCCGCCTGTTTGGCAATGATCGGGATGGATTGGATACCGGAAGCGCCCGTGCCGATGACGCCGACGCGCTGGCCGGTGAAATCCACGCCTTCGTGCGGCCAGTTGCCGGTGTGATACCACCTGCCCGCAAACGTTTCGATGCCCGGAAACCGGGGCACTTGCGCGGTGGAGAGGCAACCAATTGCCATGATGCAGAATCGCGCCGACACGCGCTCGCCGCGATCCGTCTGGATCGTCCAGCGGTTCGTCGCCGCATCGAAGCGGGCGGCAGTGACGCGCGTGTCGAACTGGATGTCCCGCCGCAGGTCGAAGCGATCCGCAACGTGATTGATGTAGCGCAAAATCTCCGGCTGAGTAGCGTACCGCTCGCTCCACCGCCATTCCTGCTGGAGGGCGTCTGAGAAGGAGTACGAGTAATCCATGCTCTCGACGTCGCAGCGCGCGCCGGGATAGCGATTCCAGTACCAGGTGCCGCCAACGCCGCTACCCGCCTCGTACACTCGCACCACAAGCCCCAGCCCGCGCAGGCGATGGAGCATGTACAACCCCGCCAACCCCGCGCCGACGATCACTGCGTCGCAGTCGCCGGCTCGCTCCGTTCCCGCTTCTATTGGTTGACGCCGCGTGTCAGGCATCGGTTTCTCTCCCACGTCTCACGCGTTGTGCGGGATGAACGCGACCGACTGGATCGCGAGCGCCGCATCGGCGGGCGCTGCCGCGCGCCAGAACCATTCGCCGGGCGTAGCATGGAGCAACCGACCGCCGCAGCAGATCGCCCAGACAGCGCCGTCCGGTGCGGCGACGAACAGTTCCACCATGTCGGGCATCGGCGTCTCGAGACCTGCACTGGCTGGTTCCCAGGTATCG
>JALYUS010000812.1 GCA_030853625.1 Chloroflexota bacterium | reverse complement strand
ACATCACGAAGGCGCGCACGAAGGCGCGGCGCGGCGACATGGATACGGCGGAATTGAAGGAGCTCGAGCAACAGGCGACGCGCGAAGTGATCCAGTTGCAGGAAGACCTTGACATTGACGTGATCGTGGATGGCGAGATGTATCGGGGCGACATGGCGGAATACTTCGCGCAGCAGATGAAGGGGTTCGAGTCCTCCGGCCTCGTGCGCTCCTACGGCAACCGCTATTACCACAAGCCGATCGTCGTGGACGCCATCGAGCGGCCAAACGCGATCACGGTGGACTGGTGGAAATACGCGCAATCCCTGACCAGGAAGCCGGTCAAGGGGATGCTCACCGGGCCATACACGATGATGGACTGGTCATTCGTCGAGTATTACCCGAACCGCCGCGAATGCACATTGGCGCTCGCCCGCGCCATCCATGACGAGGTCGTGGACCTCGAAAAGGCGGGCGCGACGATCATCCAGGTGGACGAACCCGCCCTCTCCGCCCGCGCCGACGAAGTCGAACTCGCCATCGAGGCGATGGGCATCGTCACGCAGGGCGTGTCGGCGAAGATCGTCACACACATCTGCTATGGGACGTTCGACAAGATTTACCCGCGTATGCTCGATTTGCCGCTCGACCAGATTGATCTCGAATTCGCGAACAGCCATTATCGCCTGCTCGATCACTTCGAGAAGAACCCCTTCACGAAGGAAGTCGGCTACGGCGTCGTGGACATCCACTCGCACCGCATCGAGAGCGTGGACGAGATCGTTGCGGGCATCAAGAAGGGCCTCGAATACATCCCCGCCGAGAAGATGTATGTGGACCCGGACTGCGGCCTGAAGACGCGTACCTGGGAAGAATCGAAAGCGAAACTCGCCAACATCGTCGCGGCGGTGAAGATCGTCCGCGCCGAACTTGGACAGCCGAGCGCGAACTAATCTTCCCTGTGGGCACAATGGCATCCGGGAGCGGTTTTTTTACCGCCCCGGATGCGTACTCCTTTCGCACCCAATGCTCGGCCCGCCAAGTGCGTGACCAGAGAGCGTGTGAAGGTGTCATGAGGGCCTGGGGGATTTGATCCCCCAGGCCATTCCGTATGCGATGCGGCGTTATCCCAGCCGCACTGCCCGCCGCCGGAGGTCGTACCCTGCCAGAACAAGGAACGCCGCCGCGATGAGCGGGATGAGCGTCGCAAGCGTCCAGATGCTCGCCTGCGGCGGAGCGGCGCGACCGGTCTGCGGCAGAACAACCGTCCCACCGGAGCCATTGGTCACGATTCCATTGATAGGACCATTTCCGCTCTTCGCGGAGCCATTCGTGCCGCTCGCCGGGCCATTTGCCGGGCCGTTCGGCGCGTTCCCGTTTGCGGTGCCACCGGTAAGCGGCGCGGCCTGCGGGTTCGATGCTGCCACGACGGATACGGGGGTATTCATTCCATTCGTCGCGTTCGCCAGCGGTGCGGGCACATTCGACTGAGCAGGCACGTTCGGCGCGGCGTTTGGCAATGACGATGGAGGGGCTCCCGTACCGGTATCCGTTGCAGCCGCATTCACATCAACCGGGATGACTCCCGACGTGACTGGCTCGGAAGTAACGGGAATAACCGGGATTGAAGGCGTGGTGGGCACGATTGGTTCCTGGGGAACGACCGGGTTTGTTGGCACAACCGGCCCCGTCGGTGCGACCGGGATAACGGGAACGCTTGGCGTAACCGGGAGAGTCGGAATAACGGGCGGGACGATAGGACCCGTGCGAATGACCGGCGGCACAATGGGTTCCGACGGCGTTACCGGTGGGACGATGGGGCCTGATGGTGTCACTGGAGGCACGACCGGCCCCGTTGGCGTCACTGGGGGAACCGATCCGGGGCAGTCACTGTTTAGCGTGATGCACGCCGATCCCTTGATCGTCGTGATACCCGGAATGGTCACGGTCCCGTTTACTGGAACGACGGCAGTCACGGGGACAGGCGCGGTGACGGCGACCGGTGCGGTGACGGCGACACCACTACCGCTACCGATCGTACCGGCGCCTGTGCCGGTATTCCCATTGTTTGGGCACGCATCATTCACTGTGACGCATGCCGACCCGTTGACGGTCGCGACATTGGGAATCGTTACGTTCGTCGTCACAGGGATCACTGCGGTCACTGGAACCGGCGCCGCCACAGCAACGTTTACCGGAGTTGCTGAAACCGCGACCGGGGTAGTCGTGCTGCCGGTATTGCCGGTATTGCTGGTGCCGGGACAGACATCATTCACCGTGATACAGGCTGCACCGTTCACCGCTACCACACCGGGGATCGTCGCGCTTGCCGCGACAGGGATGACTGCGGTTACTGGCACGGGCGCCGTGATGTTGAGGTTCACTGGCTGCGCCGCCACCGTGACGGGGGCGAGTGGATTGCCATTGCCTCCAGCGACGGGATTACTGGCGCGCGAGCAGGCGCTGTTGACGGTGACGCAGGCAGACACATTGACGGCCGCCACATGAGGCACAGCGACATTCGCCGCCACGGGAACGACGGCGCTCACTGGCACAGGGGCCGTAACATTGACCGGTACCGGATTCGCTGCGGCCGCGATCGGGGCGGGCGGGTTGCCGGTGCTGCCGTTCGTTGCGCACGCGCTATTGAGGGTGACGCAGGCAGCGACATTGACAGTCGCCACGCCGGGAACGGTCGCGTTCACCTTCACCGGAACGGCGGCGCTCACCGGTACGGGCGCGGTGATAGCGACGGGCGCGACCACACTGGCATGGATCGCATCGCTCTGCGGCGTGAAAAGACCACCAGCCATGCCGCTGCTATGTGTGTTCGCGGTGCTGCCAGCCGGAGCGGGCGCACTGGCGTTCGATGCGGTCGGGGCAGCCGTGGTGGCATCAGAGTTTGGGGTCAGATTCACGGTCGTCGGCGCCGATGCCCGGACCGCTATCCCCTGATTCGCTGCCGCAGGAACGTGTGTATCGCGCGGCCCGTCCTGGCCGAGACCAACCGCGACATGCACATCAGCCACTGATTGATGGCCGGTCGTCACATCTGCAATGTGGATGTCACGGGAAGGCGTACCGGCCTCAACCGGCACGTTGGCGGACACGGCGGGAGCATGTTCAGCGGAGCCATTGCCGCTGGCCTGTGCCTTGGGTGCTGCCGTGTCGTGCGTCGCATTCCCGCCGCCAACGGCAACGTTGGCGCTCACGTCTGTGCGCGTTTGCGACGGTTTGGCTGGTTCGGCTGCCGCGCTCTTATTGACAGTAGCATTCGTGTTGGCGGTAACCGCCGTCTGCGTATTGACACTAACGCTGGCGGCACCACCGACATTGACGCTCACGTTACCGGTACCAACCTGCGCGCCGACTGAGATAGTCGGGCCTGCCGCTAGCGCAGTCGTCACGCTTAAGGTAAGGAAGACGATGGCAAGGCCGATGACCGACGCTGTGATTGCCACAACTCTGTGTATCGAGGACATGTCGAATTCTCCCTGGTGCGTATTTGCGCACACCGCGCGTCCAGAACGTGTGTGTCACACCGACACACGCGACGTTTCGCACCATGCACAAGCGCGCATCGTGCGAGGACGCGGATTAACCGGGAGAGACGAGGGGAAGATACGTCGGCTGCTGGACAATTCGCGCCAGCAGGGAGATGCGCCGCCCGGAAAGGACGAGCGCCCAACCTGCGGTAGCGAGTAAGAGGAGGAGCGACAGACCATGGCTGCTGCCCGCGTTCGCCGCGCCCGTCGCTAACGCCAATGCGCCAAAGGGTACCCCTGACGGCAGCGACGGGGCATGCGGTATGGTGGACGTGACGCTCACGGTCGCGCTCGTTGGTTCATCATTGAATCCGGCAGACGTGTTGAGTAATGTGTCAGATACGGTGAGATCGCTCAGATGCGTCGCGCGTTGCGGAAGTGGGGTGGATGCGAGCACCGGGAAGGCCGCGTTACTTGGAACGGGATAGACGGTAGTGAGGGCATACCGCGCGACGGTTGTCGTTCGGAGTGCGGCGAGAGTATTCGTGGGAAGCAGTGAAATCGTAGGCGTTGCTTCGGCGACGTGTGGCGCACTTTGCACTGCAACCGTCGTTGGGAGCACAAATGAGGATGTCGGCGCGGGATGCGATGCAACAGGGGGCCACTCGGCGCGGCTGACGATGACACCTGGCGCTGATACATCACTACCCTGCGCGATTTGCACCGGCTCTGACCGCTCTGTTCGGCTTCCCACCATAGTGCCAGTGGCTGGCTGCACGGCGGGTGCGACAGAAGAAGGCACCGCAGTAATTGGCGCAGCAGCCACGGGCGTGGTGGTTGCCTGTACCGTTTGTTGCGTTGGAGCGATGCTTGGCGCAACAGGTAGGATGGCTGCTTCAATGATTGGCGCTACCTGAAACACCGGTGCGGTGATAGTGGTTGGTGCAATGATAGGAGCGACCGGTGTGACAACGGCGGTGATCGGTGCAACCGCCTGTGTGACTGGCGCCCTCGTAATCGTCTGGACAATCGGCGCGGCTACTTTTGTGATAGGAGCGGCGACGGTTGCTACCTGTCGCACAACCGGCTGCGTCACGGCCTGTACCGGCTGCGCGGCCGTGGAAATGGTCGTCGAAGCGGTCTGGACGACCGGTGCGATTGTCTGTGTGACCGGAGCACTCGTCGTGATGACCGCTTGGGTGATCGGCGCACTTGTTGTCACAACCGCTTGTGCAACGGGGGCGCTCGTTGTGGTGGCTGCCTGTATGACGGGAGCGGTCGTCGTGACGACGGCCTGTGTGGCTGGCGCAGCCGTCGTGGTAATTGCTTGCGTAATTGGAGCGCTCGTCGTCATGACTGCGTGCGCAGGCTGCGTGATGGTTTGTGCCGTCGGAATGGCTGGCTGCACAGGTGCGGTGGTGTTGGTACTCTGATGCGTTACGGGTTGCGCTGCCCGGCTAGCGGTCTGAACGCCTGGCGCGGCAGTCGTGGTGATGGCGCGCGTCGTGTTCTGAACGGTTTGCGTCGTTGGCGCAACCGCCTTTGTGACTGGTTGCACTGACTGTGTCGCTGGCTTGCTCGGCTGAACCGCAGCGGCAGGAGGAGCGACGTTCTTCGCAGTGGTGTTGACAGTGTGTGCGACAGGGGGGGTGTATGCTGCACGGTTTGCGTAACAGGCGCCGTCGTATGCTGCACCGTTTGTGTGACCGGAGCGGTTATGTTCTGGACGGTCTGTGTCACGTTCGGCACACCACCGAGCGGACCCGCAGCGCCGACGTGTGTCGCGAAAAGGATGGGGATCAGCGCCCCACACGCGGCGACAAGCAGCGAAAGGCCAGTGGCGCCTTCGTGGATCCATCGCGGCTGTTCATTCGCTGGACAGTGAGAATATGATCCGTGATTCATGTCCGCCACTGTTTCTTGCTCGTTGCGCCTCGATTAGACGAGACTCACCCCTCGGTAAGCCTCAACCTGATCTGTGAGCAAGAAATATATCACAGATTATGTTTTCGCGCAAGGGGGTTGTATAGGTCTGATAGATTCGTCTTCTGTTGCGCGACAGAGAATGAATGGGGGCGTGGCGTCGCGATCCGTCGTCTAATTGAGACAATCGGCGTCACCGTGGCGTCATTCGCCAATCTCGTTTCACTTGATGACGGTACCGCGTGCCTGTCAGACGGTTACAGGCAGAGCGGCGGTAAACTCCGCGATGGCGGCGCGGTTCCATGCATCTACCCGTCCCTTGCGCCACGGGCCGAGTGCGACGAAGAGCGCCTGGCGCGCCTCCGGCGTCAGCGCGCTGATTGGTTGACCGGGCAAGCCGAGGTCGGGGTGGCGGGTGAAGAAATCCGCCATGAACGCCGCCATCTCCTCGTGGGCAATCTGCGGTCGTTCGAGCAGTTTCCCAACTTCGTGCATCTCCTGATCGAAGAAGACGATAATCGGGATCGCCACGCGGCCGGTCGGCATCGGAAACTGTGCTGCGAGATCCTTGTGCTCGTCGCGCTTGAAGACGCGCACGGCGAGCCGGTCGCCGGATTCCCGCGCCAGACGGAAGAGGACGGGCAGATGCGCCAGCGAATCGCCGCACCAATCCTCGGTGACGACGAGCACATTGAGCGGTTCGGGCAGCGCGGCGAAGCGGGCAACATCTTCCGGCGTGATGGGCGCGGCAGCGATGTTTGCGTCGAATTGCTCCCGATTCTGGCTCATTTGGGCGAGATACTCGTCCATCGTCATGCCGGTCGCGAACTGTTTAGCGGTGATGGTCATTGCGTTCCCCCTCGTATCACGCGGATCGTTACTGGTACAAACCGCGCGGCGCCTGCCGGTATTCCGCGCGTTGCCTTAATGCGTGTCCCTGACCAGCCGCGCGACCTGCTCCAGGAAGTCTTCGAGGTCGAAGGGCTTTGCCAGCGTCTCGCAGCCGAGGGCATGCCAGTCGTCCGCGTAGTCGCGCAGGGCGGCGCGATCAGCGGAGCAAATGAGCACGGGTATCGCATCGGTTTCGGGATGTTCGCGGATCAGGCGAAGCGCCTGCAATCCGGCAGGCCGATCTGCCATCCAGAAATCGAGAATGACGAGAGCTGGTCGCTCGTGCAGCACGATGGTCAGGGCGTTATCCGCTGCCGTCTCGGTGACGATGCGATAGCCTCCATCGGCGAGCGCGTCCCGCATCACGTCAAGGATCGCCGCATCGTCGTCAAATACGGCAATCGTCCGTACCATCCGGCCGCCCCTTTCCTACACCGCGATGATCGCTCTTGCATGCAGTATCGCACGGACGATACCGACACAACCGCCTTTTTGACGTCAGTCCATTCATAGCACACTCGATGGCAGGATCGTGGAGCGCTTCGTGGGGAAAAGAGAGGATAGCAGCGGCTACTCGATAACCAAAATTCGGGTGGTTTGACAACCCATGCACTGTGTACGATACTGTGAACGATACTGAAAACCGCATCACGACAGGAGGACGCCATGCAGATGATCGCGGCGCAGGACATCAAAAGGCGGGGTATTGCGGCAGTTGACGCGCTCGCCGAGAAGGGGCCGGTCTACGTTGTTTCGCGCAATCAGCCGCGCTATGTGATCCTCACGGTGGATCGCTATGCCGAGATGGTCGAGGAGATCAACGAGGCGACCGACGCCCGGATCGCGCTGGCGCTGGAGGACTATCGGGCTGGGCGGTACACGGTCTACGAGAGCGCCGACGCACTGCTCGCCGATCTCGACGCGCTGCCCGATGACGAGTAAGGATGACGCATCAGGATGGACACTTATCGCTACCGAGGGATACAAGCGGGCGCTCAAGGCATTTACCAGGAAACATCGCGACCTTATCGCCGCCCATGCGCGCGTCCTGCGACTGCTCGAAGAGGACCCGTATCATCCGTCACTGAAACTCCATCCGCTCCACGGGAGACATGAAGGGGAATGGGCTATCAGCATCACGTACAGTTTCCGATTAACGCTGACGCTTGTGGTAATTGAACACGAAATCCTCCTCCTGGATGTCGGGTCGCACGATGATGTCTATCGCCAATGAGCGCGTTGGCGCGCTTTGTCCCGGTGTGCTACACTCCCGGCGCGTGACGCCCCCGTGGAAGCAGGATAGTCCCGAGTTGCGCGCTTCCGCGTGATGCGTTGCCACGTATGCGAACGGGCTGCGCCGATCCCGGCGCATAGAGGTAGAGAGACGGACATCCGCCACATGCTCGCTCGCTCGCACATATCCGCGTGCCGTGCGCTGTGGTGCCACGCACCGGCATACAGTGGAGAAATTCGCAGAGCCGGATAAAGGGAGTGCCACGGTGTTGGTCGCGCGGAATCTCGAACAAGTACAGTCGAACAAACGGCTTAGTCGTCTCAAAGTGCTTGCCGGTATCCTCCTCTTTCTCGTCGGCGCGCCGATTTCGTTCGCCTTCGGGAGCAGTCTCGTCTACCTGGGCATTGCCTATACCTTTGTCATCTTTGGCTTTTTCTTTTTTAACTCCGGCTTGCAGGGAGTTGCAAAGTGGGGGCGGAAGGTTCGCAACGACCAGTTGGTTGACCAGGAATTGCGCCGCCTGTCGGACCGCTATACGCTCGTCCATTATCCGCGCATCGGCAATCGCACGCTCGATCATGTGCTCGTCCACGAGACGGGGTTGCTCGTCATGACGACGAAGGAAGTGATTGGACGGGTCGAGGTGCGCGGGGCGAAATACCGCAAGCCCGGCCAGAGCATGATTGGTCGCTTCATCGGCATGGGTGGGCCGCAACTCGGGCAGCCACCGACCGAGAACGGACTGGATCGCAAAGCGCTCCTCGAAGCGCTTGCGGCGGCGGCGGCAGAGCGCGACTGGCCCACTGATGTGCCGGTGGATGGTTTGATCGTCTTTGTTGCCCCGCGCCTCGTCCTGAACGCGGACGATGCGGCGGATCCGCCTGCCGTCAAACTGACCGAACTGCTCGGCTGGGTGCAATCGCACACGCGCGGCATGCAAATCGTGCTCCCGAATGAGGTGCGGCTGGAGATGGCGGACTTCATTATCGCCACCGGTGGCGCGGCGAACGAGGGGCATATTGATCCGCGCGGCCCCGTCGAGGCGGAGGCGACTCCCGCCGCCCGCCGTGCCGCCCGCACGCGCCCAACGACGCCGCAGCAAGTCATCGCCGCACGCACGGAGCGGGAACGGCTGGCGCGTCGGCGTTCCACCGATACGGAGGTAGCGCCTGCGGGCAAGAAACGCCGCCGTAACGCGACCCCTGAACCTGCGGCTGAGGATGTGCGGGACTTGTCACCGCTCGTCCCGACCAGCGGGATGGCGAAGGTAAAGCGCCGGGAGCGACAGAGCCGATGAGCGTGTCAGCAGGAAACCCCGCGATGGAGCGGGTACCGGGCTGGCCGGTTTGGGGCAACACCGCCGCCATCCGCGCCCTGCGGCATGCGTTGGCGACGGGAACGCTCGGCCACGCCTACCTTTTCACCGGGCCACCGGGTGTGGGGCGGGAAACTCTGGCGCGGGCGCTCGCGATGGCAGTCAATTGCGAGCGGATCGAGCCGGGCGTCACGCCGATCGCTGCGACCGCGCCCTGCGGCGTCTGCCGGTCGTGCCGCCACATCCAGCGCGGCATCCACCCCGATGTGCGCGTTATTTCGCTGGCGACGCAGGCAGCGGAGGCGGAGCGCAAAGGAACGCGCAACGCCAGTATCACGATTGACACGATCCGCGACCTCAAAGATGAGGCGTACCAGCGGCCCAATGAAGGGCGCAAACGGGTCTATCTGATCGCGGAGGCGGAAGCGCTCAACGATGCGTCGGTCTCGGCGCTTCTGAAGGTGCTCGAAGAGCCGCCCGCGCATGTCCTCTTTCTGCTCGTCGCGCCGAGCGCCGATGCCGTCTTGCCGACGATCCGCTCGCGTTGCCAGCCGGTGGCGATGCATGCTCTGCCGCGCGCGGTGGTGGCGGAATGGCTGGCGACGGAGCATGGCGCGGACGCGGAGACGGCGGCGCGGGTGGCGGCGCTGGCCGGTGGCAGGCCCGGCATGGCAGTGGCGCTGCTCGCGGAACCGGAGCAGGCGATGGGGAGTGAGGGCGTTGAGACGTTTCTCGCGATGGTGGAAGCGGGCGGCATCGCGCCGTTCCGGGCGATTGACGCGCTGGAAAAGCGCTGGAAAACGGGCGGCGACGAACGTGTCGCCGTGATGACGGAACTCGATACCTGGTTGGGGTGTTGGCGCGATGCATTGCTCATCGCGGTCGGTCAGCGTGACCTCGTCACGCACCGGGCGCGGATGGCGCGGCTGGAACAACTCGCCGCGCGGCCATTACCCGCCCTGTTCGCCGCGCTCGCGTCGGTGGAAGAAGCGGTGGTCCGGCTCGATCGCAATGTCAATCCCCGCCTGGCGCTGGAAGCGATGGTGATTGCATGGCAAAGATAGGCACGCGCGCGGGCGATACCTGGACACCGGTCGCGCCGGAGGC
>JALYUS010000808.1 GCA_030853625.1 Chloroflexota bacterium | reverse complement strand
CCGCGCGGCGGCGGGTGCGCCGGGGAACGAGACGCTTGGCGCACCAGCCGATGCGACGTTCCCACGCACGGCGGAAACAACCGGCGTGCCGAACGCGGACGGGAACGCCGACGCCGGTGCGCCGCCGACCGAGTTCGGCGTGTTCCCAACCGGCACGGAGTAACCAGGCGGCGGTGGCGGTGGCAGGCCGACTGCGGCTGGTGGCGGCGAGAATGATGAGGATGAAGACGTTGAAGGCGACGAGGAAGCGGACGCAGGAGCAACGCGCGCCGGAACGGGCGCCGCCTGCACCGAAACGTGCGCGGGAGCGGCGGATGGCGCGACCATCGCCGGGACGACACGCACCGTTGGCGCCGCGCCGACGACGGTGGATGCAGCAGCCACACTCGCGACGGGCGTTCCGGGTGAATATGCAGTCGCTTGCACACTGGGTGTTGTGGTCGGCGGCGCTTTCGTTGGTACGGGGGTGGGCGTGCAATTTGGCAGCGTGGTCGGGCTGGCGGCCACAGTCGCGGTTGCCGGGGCGTCACCGAGCAGGCGACCGATGATTTGCGGCGCGATCGCAGTCGCGGTTGCGGTCGGCGGCAGCGCCGTCGGTGACGGGCTGGGGGCGCCGGTTGCGGGTGTTCCCGTCGGGAGCGCCGTTGATGTCACACATGGGGACGTTCCATCCGTTGCCGCACCGGCCGCGCTGCCGGACCCGCCAATCACGGCGAGCATGATGCACACCGTGATGGCGCTCGTCATGAGGATGATCCACCGTCGCGCCCGCATTCTGCTTCCCTGCATACCCGCTCCCTCAATCTCCGTGCCGCACACTCCCGGTACACCATGCCCAATGAGGCCGGTGTTTGTCAAATGGTAGGCGCTGACCGTCTGTGGCACAATTCAGTCCTCAGTCCGTAGCCCTTTCGTCTCCCGGACGAGTTCGATAAAGGCGCGGGCGGCGGCGGGTTGATAGCCGTCGCGCCGCCAGAGAAGACCAATTTGCCGCCCGTGGCCGCCCTCAGAGAGGCGGACGACGGCGATCTGCGAGCGAGAAATCGGCGAGAGCGACTGCTCCGGGACGAGTGTGATGCCGAGACCGACCGCGACCATCGAGCAGATTGTGTCCCAATAGGCGCACTCCAGCACAACCTTCGGCTCAAATCCCGCCTGGCGGCAAATGCGCAAGGTCAGATCACGCACGGCGGAGCCTTCACTCCAGAGAATGAACGGCTCCTCACGCAGGTCGGCGGGATTGACCGATTCCCGCTGTGCGAGGCGGTGATCCGGGGCGACCGCGAACGAGAGCAGTTCCTGCCCAAGCGGAAGTGAGCCGAGATACCCATGCGTCGTCGGCAACGCGGTGAGTGCGAGGTCCACCTCACGGTGTTCGAGTTGCCGTAGGAGGGTAATTGTCGGCGCTTCGTGCAATTCGAGGGCGATCCCCGCATGGCGGGCGTGGTAGGCGACGAGCAGCGGCGGCAGCATCGAGGCGCTGAGGGCAGGGAGCGCGCCGAGTCGGAGGCGACCGCGTTCGAGGTTCGCCAGTTCCGCCAACTCGCGCTCGGCCTCGGCGGAGCGGGCGAGCAGCGCGCGGGCGTGTGGCAGCAAATGCTGGCCCGCCTCGGTGAGCGTTACCTGCCCGCGCGTCCGCTCGAAGAGCGTGTTGCCGATTTCCTCTTCCAACTTGCGGATCTGTTGGCTGAGGGACGGCTGCGCGATGTGCAGCGCCTCCGCCGCGCGTGTGAAGTGTTGATGGTCCGCCACGGCAACGAAATACGCGAGGTGACGCAATTCCACACCGTACCTCCGATAGCAATATCCTATGATCGCTGGCGCAAGTATACGTCTCTGGCAACGTCCTTGCGACCGATCAGCCAGAACGTGGTATACAGCCTCGGATGTACTACACCGCGCGACAGATTGTCCGATGCGCATTCGCAAGGAGAAACGACGATGCTGCTCACCTTTCTCGGCCAGGCAGGGTTCGCGCTGGAAGCGGACGGCAAGACCGTCCTGATTGACCCGTGGGTAACGGGAAATCCCGTCGCGACCGTGCAGGCCGATGATCTCCGCGCCGACACGATCCTGCTCTCCCACGCGCACAACGATCACGGCATTGATGACGCGCAGGCAATCGCCAGGCGGACGGACGCGACGATCATCACGACCCTGGAACTCGGCGAATGGCTCGGCGCGCAGGGCGTGAAGACAATCCCCGCCAACCACGGCGGCACGATCGCGTTCGACGGCGGCAGCGTCAAGTTGACGCCCGCGTGGCACACGTCGTCGTACCAGGCTGGGCCGAATATCGCCGTCGCGGTGGGCGTCCCGGCGGGACTGCTGATTCGCTTCGGCGGCCTGACGATCTACCACACCGGCGACACCGCGCTCTTCCGCGATATGGAACTGATCGGCGAGGCAGGGAT
>JALYUS010000166.1 GCA_030853625.1 Chloroflexota bacterium | reverse complement strand
TGCCTCGAACTCGTCGAAGTTGCGATCATCCCCATGGCCCGGATGCCGCTCGCCCGATGCGGCGCGCGCTTTGAATCGCGCGAACAGCACATCGCCATCCGCGATGCAGCGGACTTGAAAGGCCGCGAAGCCATACGTCTGCTGGAGGGCGGCGAACTTTTCGTTGTCATACGCAGGATGAAAGTTGCTTTCGACGACGAGCGATGCGCCCGCGCGCACCTGCGCTTCCACGATGTGATAGAGAATTGCATAGGTCGCGACGCCGAGCCGTTTCGACCACACGCGGTCGCTCCAGCCGAGCGTGTCGAAGAGCAGTTCTTTGATCCCATCCTTATGGATAAAGGGCAATTGCAAGTCGTCCGCGATGCGCCGACCGAGGGTTGTCTTGCCGCTACTCGGCGGCCCGGTGACGATCAGTACGAAGGGTTTGGTCATGAATCCCCCTGCGATGCGCGTATCATCATCTGTACATGCCAATAGTGCTATGGTAGCCTGTCAGTATCTTCTCCGCCGCTTCTCAAGGAGGCAACCCGATGGACGTTTCCCGACTGCGCGGTTCAATCGTCCCGATCATCACGCCGTTCGACGGCGACGGACGGATTGATGAGAGCACGCTCGAACGGCTGATTGACTGGCAAATCGCCAGTGGCAGCCACGGTATCTCCGTGACGGGGACGACCGGCGAGCCGAGCGCGCTCTCGCTCGATGAGCGACGCCGGATGCTCGACCTCGGCAAAGCGGCGGTCGGTGGCCGGGTGCCGTTCGTGCCCGCCACCGGCACGAACAATATTGATGAGACAACCGATCTGACCCGGTACGCGGAGCGGCTCGGTGTGGATGCCGCGCTCGTGATTGTGCCGTACTACAACCGTCCGTCGCAGGAAGGACTGTTCCGCTATTTTCGCGCCGTCGCGGGCCAGGTGGATCTGCCGATCATTATCTACAACATCCCCGGACGGACGGCGACGAACATGGCGCCGGAGACAATGGCGCGCCTGCGCGAAGCCTGCCCGAACATCATCGGCGTCAAGGAGTCGAATAAGGATTTCGAGCACACGAGCAAGGTGCTCCACACCTGCGGGCGCGATTTCCTCGTCTATAGTGGCATCGAACTGCTCTGCTATCCAATGCTGGCGATTGGCGGCGTCGGGCATGTGAGCGCGACCGCCAATATCCTGCCGCGCGAAGTCGCCGCGCTCTACGATCTCGTCGTCGCAGGGCGGTGGCAGGAGGCGATGGACTTGCATTACCGCCTCCTGCCGATCAATGAGGCGCTCTTCCTCGAAACCAACCCCGGCCCGCTGAAGTGGGCGATGGGCGAACTCGGCTGGATCACACCGCAGTATCGCCTGCCCCTCTGCGAGCCGTCGCCCGCCAATCAGGAGCGCATTCGCGTCGCCCTCGCGCAGTACGATCTCTCGAACACGCCCGTCGCGAAGGCGGTGCGCGCGTGAGGATCGCCCGCTTCGTCCTCGATGGCCGCATTCACGCCGGCACCGTCACAGACGACGGTCGCCCGGTGGATACGGCGGGCCATACCCACGCGCTGGATGCGGTGATATGGCTACCACCCGTCGTACCGCCGAAAGTCGTCGGCCTCGCCCTGAACTACGCCGATCACGCAGCAGAGTTGAACAAGGTAGACTTGCCGGACGAACTCGCCACGCCCAGCGTGCCCGCGCTCTTCTTCAAGCCGCTCACATCGCTGACCGGCAACGGCGCGCCCATCGTCTACCCGAACGGCGCGCAGTACATGCATTACGAGGGCGAACTGGCCGTCGTGCTCGGTCGGAGCGGGCGCAACATCCGCCAGTCCAACGCGATGGACTACGTCAAGGGCTACACGATTGCGAACGACGTGACGGTGCGCGATTTCGTCCAGAACTTCTATCGCCCGCCGATCAAAGCGAAGGGTTTCGACACCTTCGGCCCGCTCGGCCCGTGGATGGTGACGGCGGACGCCTTCGGCGACCCATCGAACGTCACGGTGCGCACCTTCGTCAATGGAGAGTTGCGGCAGGAAGGCAACACGCGCTTCTTCATCCATTCCATCCCAGCGATCATCGAATACGTCTCCGCGTTTATGACGCTCGAAGAGAATGACGTCCTACTCACCGGCACGCCGAAGGGCATCTCCGCCATTCATCCCGGCGACCACGTCCGCGTCGAGATAGACGGCATCGGCGCGCTCGAAAACCCGGTGGTGGCTGAAAGCGATTGAACCGCAAAGA
>JALYUS010000159.1 GCA_030853625.1 Chloroflexota bacterium | reverse complement strand
CGCGGCTCAGTCATAACGGGAGCGAAGGGATACAAAACGAATGACGCATCTCTATCTGATTCGCCACGGCGAGGCTGTCAGCAATGTTGAACCGATTATGGGCGGGATGAATGGTGACACGGGCCTCACGTCGCTCGGCGTGCGACAGGCGGAGGCGCTACGTGACCGACTCGCCGCGACAGAGGAGATCGCAGCGGATGTCCTGATTGCCAGCACCTTGCCGCGCGCCCGACAGACGGCCGAGATCATCGCCCCTGCGCTCCGTCTGCCGATCGTCTGGGAGGACGATGTGCAGGAGATGCGCGTCGGCGAGGCGGACGGCTTGCCGCTGGACGAATTCGCGCGGCGTTATGGCGTGCCCGATTACGCGCGCGATCCCTATCGCCCGCTTGCTCCCGGTGGCGAGAGTTGGGCCCAATTTCTCCTCCGCGTCGGCACGACGCTGCACCGTATCGCGCGCGAACACGACGGCAAGACGGTGGTTATCGTCTGTCACGGCGGGATCATTGACGGCTCGATGATTTGCTTTTTCGGCATGAATACGCAGGCCATCCCAGCGGCTGATCTCCATACCCACAATACCTCGATTACCCATTGGGAGCAGCGCGCCCGCGCCGGCAAAGCCCCGCGCTGGCGGCTCATCACCTACAACGATGTCGCCCATCTGCGCGACATCGGCGCGGTCGAACATACCCATTGGGATGAACTGCGCGCGAAACCCGTCATCGGCGCCGATCAGCCCGCAGTCCCGCTTCCCACCGAGCAGAAACCCTGATAGACATTAAGCAGTTTGACGCGTTGTGCTGAAACGGCTAATCGCGGAGTGAAACCCTGTTCCATGTCCGCTCTTGACGCCCCATGCAAGGCCACAGTACCATCGCGATCATCAGCCCGTAATCGTGCCCCCGTTCTTATCACTGTCCGTTCCATAGCGGGTTGAAAACGTAGCGCAGAGGACACAGAGAACGCAGAGAGCACAGAGAGAAAAAAGAAGAATCTGAGAAACGGATAAAAACGAAACTAAGCAATACATCCTGCATCGTACGGTGAATCATTTCCCTTTCCTCTGTGCTCGAATCATCGGAGGGTAGCGATGCGACCAAACAGGATGAAAGAGACGTTGGCGGCGGGCGGGTGGAGCGCGGGGCCGATTATTCCCGTGGCGGACGCCGCGCTCGTCGAGGTCTGTGGGCTGACCGGGTGGGACCATGTGCTGATTGACGCCGAGCACGGGCACATCACGGTCAAGGACTGCGAAGACCTCGTGCGGGCGGCGCATCTGGTCGGTATCACGCCGATCGTGCGCGTGCCGACGAACGCGCCGCACGAAATCCTCCGCTACCTCGATACCGGCGCGCAGGGCATTGTCGTCCCGCAGGTGACGACGCGGGAGGATGCCGAACGGGCGGTGCGGGCGGCACGCTATCACCCAATGGGCGCGCGCGGCCTGGCGGGCGTCCGAGCGGCGGAGTACGGGCTTGGCGGCTCGATGAGTGATTACGCGCGGGCAGCGAATGCGATGATGCTTGTTAACGCGCTGATTGAAGATATCCACGCGGTGGATAACCTGCCGGATATTCTCGCGGTCGAAGGATTGGATACGATCTCGATTGGCCCGTCGGACCTCTCGCAGTCCATGGGCCATCCCGGCGAGCGCAACCACCCCGCCGTGCAAGAGGCAATCGCCGAGATCATCCGCCTCGGCGTCGCGGCGGGCAAACCGGTCGGCATGAATGCCCCCACCGGTGCGGACGCGGCGCGTGACTATGCACGTGGCGTCCGCTTCTTCAGCGTCAGCATGTGGGGCCTGATCGCCCAGAGCAGCGCGGCATACCTCGCGGCACTCAAAAACAAATGAACTGCAAAGACGCAAAGGACGCAAAGAAACACAAAGGAATACAAGCATTTGGATATATCATCCTTCTCTCCCTCTTTGCGTTCTCTGTGTCCTTTGTGTCTTTGCGGTTCAATCGGTTTCAGTCCAGGAAGGGGAGTTGACGATGGCGTGGACGAACAAGGGGTTGGCACATCGGCCGGTGGTGATGGGGCGGCGCGGGGCGTGCGCGTCGGCACATTATCTGGCGACGCTGGCCGGACAGCGGATGCTGATGAAGGGCGGCAACGCGATTGACGCGGTCGTGGCGATTGCGGCGGCGCTCAATGTCGTCGAGCCGTACATGTCCGGCGCGGGCGGCGTCGGTTACATGTTTATCTACGATGCGAAGAGCAGGAAGCGGATCGTCCTCGACTACAATGGCCGCAGCCCCTACGCCGCCGAGTTGAGCAAATACAAACACGAGGATGACAAGCAGAAGGGCATCCTCTCGCCGCTCATTCCCGGCGCGCTCGGCGGCTGGCTGACGGCGCTAGCGAAATACGGCACGATGGATCGCGCGACCGTCTTCCAGCCCGCCATCGAGTACGCGGAGGGCGGCTTTCCGCTCTCGATCAACAACGCGCGCTTCTTCAAGAACGGCGAGGCGTACATGCTGCAATGGCCGACCTCGCGCGAGCAGTACGCGCCCGAGGGACACACACCGGAGGCGGGCGCAATCCTGAAGATGCCGAACCTCGCCCGCACCTTCCGCACGATCGTCGAGGGGGGCATGGAAGCGTTCTACAAGGGCGCGATCGGCAAAGAAATCGTCCGCTTCTCCGAGGAGAATGGCGGCTTGATGACGCAGAAGGATTTGGATGACTATGTACCGGAGTGGGTCGAGCCAATCAGCGTCACCTACCGGGGCTACGATGTCTATTGCCCGCCGCCGCCGTGCAGCGGCATCCAGTATTTACAGACCTTGAATATCGTCGAGGGGTTCGATATGGCGGGGATGGGGCAGAACAGCGCGCAATACATCCACCATCTCGCCGAGGCGATGAAACTGGCCGTGGCCGACCGCGCCGAATATGCCCCCGCGCCGAACCCGCCCACCGAGGGGTTACTCTCCAAAGAGTACGCCGCCCACCGCCGCTCCCTCATCAACCCAATGAAGGCAGGAATTGCTGGTGGTGATCGGTACACCTCGAAGAAGCGGCAGGACGAAATCCTCGCGGGCGACCCGTATGCGATGCCGCAGAGCACGACCCACTTCGACGCGGTGGACGCCCAGGGCAACGCTGTCTCCGTTACGCAAACGCTCGGTGGCACCTTTGGTTCCGGCGTCGTCTTCGGTAACACGGGCCTCGCGCTTAACAACTTCACCTACTGGATGGATCTCGACCCGGAAAGCCCGAATGCCATCGGCCCGCATAAGCGCGTCGAGCAATGCCTCGCCCCTGCGCAGGTCTGGAAGGATGGGCGATTGTTCATGGTGATCGGCACGCCCGGTTCGTTTGGTATTATGGAGACGACGCCGCAAATGATGATGAACGTGCTCGATCACGGCTTCAGCATCCAGGCGGCGATCGAAGCGCCCCGCTTCCGCACCGCCAACGGCACGGAACTACCAATGGAAGGACGCATCCCCGCCGACGTGCGCGCCGAACTGGAGAAACTGGGCCATCAGGTGCAGGTGCTCGACGACTGGACAATGTTCGTTGGCGGCGGGCAGGGCGTGATGGTGGATCAGGAGACGGGCGCCCTCATGGGCGGGGCCGATCCGCGCCGCGACGGCTACGCGATGGCGTGGTAGGGACGTGCTGCGTGCGGAGTCCTGAGTGCTGAGAAAGGGAGTGGGCGCACGCCGTGCGCCCCTACGGCTTCTCCCTCTCCATTGCGATGGAGAGGGGGCTGGGGGTGAGGTTTCCATGGACAAGGACGCAATCATCCAGACATTCATCACCGATGTGAAGGCGATTCTCGCCGACGAAGGGCCAACGGATACGGGGTTACAGCGGATCGCGGCGCGCATGAAGGCAATCACGACCGAACCGGCGCTCACCGAGACGCCCGAGGAGTTCGGCAACGCCCACGACGGCCTCGGTCGGCAATCCCGCCCGCTCTACACGGACGAAACGGGGCTGACGCTCGTGCGCGCCCGCTTTCCCCCGGAGACGAATACACCGATTCATAACCACGGCACATGGGGCGTCGTCGCCGTCTATCGTGGCAGGGATCGCATGCAGGAATATCGTCGTCTCGACAGCGGCGAGGGCGAGGGATATGCGGAGATCGCCTTTTCCGCCGAGCACATCCTCGGCCCCGGCGACACGGCGATCATCCCGCACCCGCCACAGGACATTCATGCCCAGCAAGGCGCGGACGGCGAAACGGCGCTCGAATTCGTCCTGTTCGGCAAGAATGCGATGGAAATTCCGCGCCTCTACTTCGATCCAGAGGCGAAAACGGCGCGCTATCGCCAACTGCGGCACGCCTATCAGACGGTGGGGACGACCTAATCCCCGGCGATGGCGATAATGCATACATCTTGCGCCTCCGTGCGGGCGGCGGTACAAATCGTCGGACGATTTGATAGAATGCGTGCGTCTGTTAACCATATCGTGATGGCATCTCCCATTCGCGTCGAGCGAAGAAATTCTGGAGCGTCTTCGTGGCACCGCGCATTCCGATTGATCCCGCGCTCGTTGAGCGATGCATCTTTGCCCTGGCGGCATTGGGCGCGTCCGACGGGACGGGCGTGCGGCGCGCAGTCTACACGCCGGAATGGGCGGCAGCGCAGGAGATGGTTGCACGATGGTGCGCGGAAGCGGGGATGGCCGTTCATCGGGACGCAGTCGGCTCGGTCTGGGGACGGCTGGACGGAACGGCGGGCGGCGCGGCAATCGTCTCCGGCTCTCATATAGACACGCAACTCCCCGGTGGCCGCTACGATGGCGCGCTCGGCGTGATCGCGGCGTATGTCGCCATCGCGGCGCTTACGGA
>JALYUS010000761.1 GCA_030853625.1 Chloroflexota bacterium | reverse complement strand
GCTCGTCAGGCACCTTGATCGTCGCGAGGTTCGGCTCATCCTCGACGCCTGTGCTGTAGGCGCTCGTTTTTGCCTCGGCGCGCGTCAACGCATTGAAGACGGTCGTCTTGCCACTCTTCGGCAGACCAACGACCACTAACCGTACTGCGGGCATGCATGCTCCTTCATTTCCGCACAATCGGGCTGTCCGTACACACGGCACAGCCCTCCGTCAGTATAGAGGGAGGGCGTGTGAACGTCGAATTATGTCACGATGTCTGGTGGCATAGGCTTCAGTCTGTGTCCCTGTCCACGAAAGCGCCACACGTAGGGACGCAGGCTGTAGCCGACGCGACCGATCAGTCGGTCGTCTGCACGACGACGAACAGCGGCGTATTCGTCGGAATTTGCTGCCCCGGATTCACGACCTGGAAAGGCTGTTGAGCGGTAATCACCCCCGCGACGCTGTTTTTCTTTTGCTTTGCCACGCCACCGGGGAGCGCGGAGAGCGGGGCGATTGTTACGTCGGTAAATCCGATTTGCGTCAGGATTTGCTTCGCCTCATCTGGCGTTTTGCCAACGACATTGGGCAATTGCGCCATTCCCGCACTCGGCGTTCCCGGCCGCTGCGTGGGTTGCGTTGGTTGAGCCGTCGGTTTGACGGTCGGCGCCGCAGTCGGCGTCGCGGCCGGCGTCACGGTTGCGGGGGATGGCGTCGGTGTCGGTTTGCCGGCGCTGACAAAGATCGTCACCGGGCTATCGTGAGCAACTTTATCAAACGGTTCAATGCGGATAACCTGCCCGGCTTCCACATCGTTACTCAGTTCATCTTTGCGGTCGGGCTTCAACCCGAGATCGGTCAGTTGCTTGCTGACTTCCTCATAGGTCTTGCCCTTGACGCTCAGGCCGCTGAGGTCCACGATCGCCGGCCCCTGGCTCGTGACGATCGTGACCTGACTATTGCGCTTGACGAAGTCTCCCGGTTTCGGATTTTGATCGAGGATCTGGCCGCGCGGCACGGTCTCGTTCGTCCGCTGCGTCTCTTGTCCGAGGCCAAGGCCGATCTTCTGCAAGGCGGCCGCCGCACCCGGCTGGTAACTGCCGGAGAGGTTCGGCACTTCGACGGCGTTCGGATCGCGCGTCGGTATCGCGGTGACATTCGGCGTCGCGCCGACTGATGCCGACGGTTTCGGTGTCGCCGCCGCGATTGTCGCGGTACCCGCTGCCACGACCGCCGTCGGCGACGCGCTTATTGGTGGCCCCGGTGGCGCGTTGCTCGCGTTTGCCAGTTTATAGCCGAGATAGACGAGCGCGAGCAGGCCGCCGAGCAGCACAATGCCGAGCAGCCAGGTGCCAATCCCCGGCCCGGCGGTCCGGGGTGACGCCGACGTGGCATCCACACGACGCGTGCTACTGCGTGCGGGTGCGACCGTCGCGGTACGCGTCCGTGGCCCATTCATCGTCAGGGCGCGTGTCTCTTCGGGCAAGGCATAAGTCGCCGCGCCCGCACCACCGGCGATGGCGACGGTCTGCACCGGCCCCGGCACCGCATTTCCGCGCAGAGCGGAAACGACTTCCGCACCGGAGAGATACCGGCGATCCGGGAGTTTTTCGAGCAGCCGCATGATGACCGCTTCAACGTGGCGCGGGATTTTCGCATTGAAGCGTGAGGGCGGCGGCGGCGCGTTGCGGACATGCTGCATCGCCACGCTGACCGCCGTATCCCCGACAAACGGCAGCCGCCCCGTCAACATCTCGTAGAGGACGACGCCCGCGCTATAGAGATCGCTGGCAGCGGTCAGCGGCGAGCCGGTCGCCTGCTCCGGCGAGATGTAGCCCGCCGTGCCGAGCGCCGTACCCGCATCCGTCATTTTGATGTCATTGACGCCCTTGGCGATGCCGAAGTCCACGACTTTCGCGGTGCCGCGCGCGTCTATCAAAATATTATGCGGCTTGATATCGCGATGGATGATGCCATGCCCGTGCGCGTAATCGAGCGCCGGTGCGACTTGCGCCATCACTTCGATCGCGTCGGGGACGGTGAATTGCCCGCGCTGGCGGATCAGCGTGGCGAGGTCCGTGCCGTCAATCAGTTCCTGGACGATGTACCACGTATCGCCATCGCGGCCAACGTCGTAGACATTGACGATGTTCGGGTGCGACAGCCCGGCGGCAGACTGCGCCTCGCGACGGAAGCGGGCGAGGAACGAATCGTTGGTGGCATATTGCTCGCGCAGGACCTTGATCGCGACGACGCGATTGAGGACCAGATCCCACCCACGATAGACGACGGCCATGCCGCCATCACCGACAATGCCGTCTATGCGATACCGTCCATTGAGAATACGGTTCATGGCTCCTCGAAGCGGGATCGAGCGGTGCGGAAGAGGCCACGCCGACCCCCGCCCGCGCGTACGGGATCAGACGGCCCACCGCCGCATCGGACACCGCGATTGTACGGGCGCGCTCCGCCCCCGTCAATTAGACGATTCTCGATTCGCGCGCGTTCCGTTCCGTGTCAGTCCGCGTCACACGGATCGCCGCATCCAACAACGCGCGGTAGGCATCTGCCCGGCACTCCGTCTCATCTTCGTTTTCACACAGAACGTACAGCGTCGGGCCACTCCCCGTCAGGAATGCGCGCTGTCCCAGCCGCGCGATCTGCTCGCGCGCCTCCCGGACAGCGGGCGCGATCCGTTCGAGGGGCGGCAGAAACGGATTGTCGAGCAGGGCGGGATCGAGCGGTTCGCCCCGCCTCAGACCAGCCACTTGCTGGAGAATCATCCCGCCCGCACCGAAAGCCGCTTCCGTCAGTGATCCGTAGAGCGCCGCCGTCTTATGAGGAATCGCCGCGCGTGGCATGACGAGCGCCAGCCAGGCATGCGGCAGGGGCGCGGGCGTCAGCACATCGCCGATTCCGCGCGCGATCATCGCGCCGCCGTAGAGCGCGAACGGCACATCCGCACCGAGATCGCGCGCGATACGGAGCAGCATGCCGTCCGAGACGTTCGTCCCCCATAGCGCGTCGAGGGCGAGCAGTGTCGCCGCCGCGTCGCTGCTCCCGCCGCCGAGGCCGGCCGCGACCGGGATGCGCTTCGCGAGCGTGATGTGCGCCGCCCGCCGCTCGCCCGTCGCGGACTGGAAGGCACGGGCAGCACGGAGGGCGAGGTTTTCGTCACCGGCGAGCGCCGGGTCATCGCAGGAGAGCGTGAAGGCGCGGGCAGGCTCGACGCGTATTGTATCCGCTAGGTCGAGCGATACCATCAGCGAGACAAGGTTGTGATAGCCGTCCGTGCGTCGGCCCGTCACGGCGAGGCCAAGATTCAGTTTGGCGGGCGCGCGGATGCCCGCAAGCGCTTCGGCGCGCGTCACCCGCTGCGGGCGCACGAGACGACCATCAGACGCCACCCATCGCGACGGCCACGGCTCATCCCTGCGCATGCTCGCCCGCTCCGACCCGTCGTCCCATCGCACCCGACAGGGAGATGTCCATCTGGATCGCCGCGCGCTCCATCCTGAGCCATTCATCGAGTGTCAAGGTCTGGGCACGGCGCGTGGCGTCAATCCCCGCCGCCGCCAAAAATGCGCTGACCGTCTCACGCGGCAGGCGCAGCCGCTCGACGAGGCTGTTGTGGATCTGCTTGCGTTTCGCCCCGAACCCGGCCTGGACGAGCGCGAAAAAGCCGCGCCATCGTTCCGGCGGCAATGGCGGCGGCACACGCTCCAGCGCGAGGACGGCGGAATGCACCGTCGGGCGCGGCACAAATGCCTCCGGCGGGACGGCACGCACGATGCGCGGCCGGGCGAAGAATTGCACGGCGACCGCGAGGATGCTCATCTCCGGTGGCGCCGCGATGATCCGTTGCGCCACTTCGCGCTGAACGAGCAGGGTCATACGCTCCGGTGGATGGGGCGATTCGAGGAAGTGGCGGAAGGCCGCCGACGTGATCTGATACGGCATATTCGCGACGACAACATACGGCAT